>CBIHOP010000050.1:0-13050 GCA_966211385.1 uncultured Bacteriovorax sp. | reverse complement strand
CTAATCGTGCAGCGCTTGCCAAGCCAATCGATCCAGTGATCATGTACACCACGGCTGAAGCATATTTCCGTTTAGGTCGCTTCCAGGAAGCGATGAACCTCTACACTGATTTTGTTCAAAACTATGCTTACGAATTTGTAGCTTCAAATGCCAATCTTCGTATCGCTCTTTGTGCTGATTTGATGGATAAGAACTATGAACAAGTTCTTGATCTTTACAAAAAGGCCATCGATTCATCTGTAGATGGTGCGGTTTCTTATGAAGCGCGTATTCGTTATGTCGCTTTCAGAAGTGTGAGAAAGAGAGTGCTTAATGATCGTGACCAGGAAATCAGAATCTTTTTAGAAAATGATAAAGGTGTTGCGGCCACAGATAAGAACTTAACTAAACTCCTGCAACAAGTGCGTTTAAGAACGCTAATCGTTGATGGGAAATACAAAGAAGCTCTTACTTATCTCTCACTTATTCCAACTATTGGAATGGCAAAAATCGATGCTCGTATTTTTGAAGGTGACGGTGCGGAAATTGTTTATGGAATCATCTCTGATCTCTATAAAAAAGCTGAATACTCACAAGTAATCAAAGCATGGCAAACATACAAAGATAAATATGTTGATAAAGTTGCTCTTGATCCTTACATGAATTTTGTGGTTGGAAGCTCTTATGTGAGACTCGGTCTCTATAAAGGCTTTGATGAAGTCTATGCAGCGTTTGAGAAGCTAAAAGATACACCTAATAGAACTTTCCCAATGTGGATTGATAGAAACCAAGAGTTGAAGGCTTCTGACCTTCTAAGTGAACTTGCGATCGTTAAAGACGTTAAACTTAAAAATTGGGATCTCGCTCAGAAGAACATTGCTGATTTTGAAAAGAGAGTTCCAAGCTATAACAAATCAAATTACTATAAGGGATTAATCTCTTTTAATCAGAAAGATTATACTGGAGCAATCTCTCACTTTGAGAAATTCTTTTCCCGCCAAGAACAACGGGTTATTTATGACCCTAGTGAAGTTGCGGACATGATTCGGGCCTATACTGACTCCATCTATGAACTTGGACAGACTGATAAATTCCTGAAAGTAAGTGCAGCCATACTAAACGACACCACTACTTTTGGCACGGACAATGCTTATATCCAAACTGTCCGGGAAAGAATTGCCTATCTCGGTATCGAAATAACTGCTGGGCTCGGGAAAACAGAAAACTACATGCTATTTGAAAAAAAGATTAATGACTTCAAGAAAGCCTACCCGAAATCAATTTACTCAGGACGGGTAAATTATCTCCTCGGTCAGGCAATGATCGCGAATCAAAAAGTTAAAGAGGGAAGAGAAATCTTTAACAGTTTGGTGAACGATCAAGGAACCTCGGAGTACATTAAAGAACTGGTGAAAAGTGAACTTGGTTTACTGAATTTGAAAGAAAAAATTTTATAAATAGCTTCATAGGATGGAGGCAATTCGTATGACAGGAGGTCAGATGGAAACGATTAAGGTAGAACTTTTTGGAACGGACACTAGAGTAGAGAAAGCTCTTCAACAAGCAAAGAACTTGTCAGTAAGCAAAGCTGCCGTATTAATCGTTGGTGAAAACGGTGTAGGTAAAAGAACTCTAGGACGCTTCATCCATGAGAATTCTATCAGAGCTGCTCAGCCGTTTGAATTGGTTGATTGTTCACTCCCAGCTCAAGAAGTAGAAAACCGCATCCTTGGTCACAGAGACAACGCTACAGGAAGATTCAACAAAGGAATCCTTGAAGCGGCTAACAGAGGAACTGTAGTTTTCGCAAACATCGACTGCCTTGATGAAGAATTCCAAAAAAGACTCCACAAAATTATCAACGAACTTGAAGACTACGATATCGACGTTCGTCTTGTTGCTACAACAACAAAAAATCTTTCTAAACTAGTTGGTGCAGGAAGATTCTATCGCGGTCTATACACAATCTTCGCAAACAATGCTGTTACCATCCCAGCATTACGTGAAAGACAAGAAGACCTTCAAAGACTTGCCCGCCACTTCATGGCAGAACTTTCTGGAACTGAAGAATCTCAAGTTCAGATCGATTCAATCGCTATGGATAGAATCAACTCACACTACTGGGCAAACAACATCCATGAACTAAAACAAGTGATCTCAAGCTCAGTGAGCAATAACTCTTCACTTCTTGATGAATCAGCTTACGAAGTATCAGATAAAAAATCTGTTAACTTCATGAGCGAAGATGATTCAGAAGGCGTAAGACTTATGTCACTGAAAGATGCTGAAAAACTTCTTATCAAAAAAGCATTGATCCACACTTCTGAGAATAGAACTCAAGCTGCAAAAATTCTTGGTGTTTCTATCAGAACTCTTAGAAATAAGATCAATGAATACAGAACAGAAGGTTCATCTTACTTTGTAAATTTAAGATAGTTAGAGGTTTCGCATGAAGATCGACGATACAACAATTCAGGCACTGGCAGCTTCACTGAAGTACAGACAGCTTCGTCAAGAGTTGATTGCTTCGAACATCGCCAACGCTGAAACTCCAGGTTACAAAGCAAAGAAAATCGATTTCGAAGAAGCACTTGCTCGCGCTCTCGATGTCGACAATGAAATGAAAATGAATGCTTCCGATGCCAAACATTACAATGTTGGCAGCGGAGGCTTCAATAATTTACAGCCAGAGATTTACGAAGACAGTAATGGCATCACTAGTTTGGACGGCAACAACGTTGACCGCGATCAAGAGATGGCCGAGATGGCTGAAAATAAAGTTATGTACGATGCCACTGTTCAGCTACTGAATAAAAAATTGGGCTTATTGAAATATGCTATCGGCTCTGGTCAATAGAACATAATTCAAGAGGGGATTAAATGGATTTATTAACAAGTTTAAAAATCAGTTCTTCGGGTTTAACGGCCAACAAAAAAAGAATGGCCGCTATCAACTCGAATATCGCTAATGCTCAAGTAACAAGAACAGCAGAAGGCGGACCATATAAACCAAAAGAAGTTGTTTTTGGTTCAGAGCCAGCTCGTGAATCTTTCGCAGAAATTCTCGAAGGAGAGTTAGAAGAAAAAGCGCAAACTGTTCATGCAATGGAAGTTCAAAACAGTAAGAAAGCGCCGATCTTAAAATATGAACCAAATCACCCAGACGCAAACGCTGAAGGGTATGTGGCCTATCCAAACATCAACACGATGGAAGAGATGGCGAATATGATTGAAGCTTCTCGTGCATACGAAGCAAACATCAATGCGATGAACACGGCTAAAAGTATGGCGATGAAAGATTTAGAAATTGGTAAAAACTAGAAAATTATTAGTTAATTAAGACGGAGAATAGAAATGGCAATTGAAAATCTAGGGAACATGAACAAGATGCTGAGTAACTACAGCACACAAGATTGGACCAAGAGTGCCTCAATTGAACAGGCCACTCTTCCTACTTTTAATGAACTCACTCCAGGCAAAGCGACTGGAGACATCGCTCCTCAAAGCTTCAGCCAAGTTTTGGCGAACTCTTTGATGGAAGTAAACAGCATGCAACAGGAAGCTAACAAAGCGATCCAAAAGCTTGCTTCAGGACAAACAAAAAATATCAGTGAGACAATGCTTGCTGTAGAAAACGCAGAGATTGCTTTCAAGACAATGAACCAAGTTCGTATGAAAGTAATCGAAGCTTATAAAGAAATTATGAGAATGCAGATGTGAAAAATGGGCTTCGCCCATTTTTCTATTTGTCAGTGGTTACTAGATAGAGTTGGCGAGGATAACGGTTTTACAGGATGTGAGACTAGTTAATCAGGAGGATTCCCTTGCAAGATATTTTAGAAAAGATTTACCGAAATTTTAGAGAGTTCTTTAATGGACTTGATACGCCTAAAAAAATCGGGTTCATCGTCGTTGCATGTATGATTCTTGCTGCTATGACGGGAATTGTGGTTTGGGCCTCTAAGACTCGCTACGATGTTCTCTATACAGATCTTAACAAAGAAGACGCAAGAAAAATTGCGATCATCCTGGAAGAAAAGAAAATCCCATACCAAACATCTGACGACGGAAAGACTCTTTCAATTCCAGAAGATTTAGTAGGAGTTTGGAGATTAGAAATTGCTAAGCTTGGACACAGTTTCTCGGGAACTGTTGGTTATGAAGTTTTCGATAAACAATCTTTTGGTACAACAAGTTTCGTTCAAAAAGTTAATAAGCAAAGAGCTCTTGAAGGAGAGCTTGTTAAGTCAATTATGTATATTCAAGGTGTGAAGCGTGCTCGCGTTCACATTACGATTCCTGAATCTTCACCATTCGTAGCAGAGAAAAAAGCGCCTTCAGCATCAGTTGTTCTTGAATTGAATAACGGTGTAGCTCTTACCCCGGCAGAAATTAAAGGGATTGCCTCTCTCGTCGCTTCTTCAGTTGAAGAAATGCGTGCTGAGAACGTTGTTATTTTAGATGACCGTGGAAAGAAGCTTTCTGAAAACATTGGTGATCCAATGACAGCAGCTACGGCCAATCGTCTTGCGCTAGAAGCTCAGTTAAACCAAAAATATGAAAGACACATCGAAGACATCTTAAGCAAGGTTGTTGGAGATGGGAAAGTAGTAGCGAAAGTTACAGTTGATCTTGATTACACGGAAGCCGTTTCAACAGAAACTTCTTACGATCAGGAAAATTCAGCTGTTATTTCGGAAGTAAAAAATGCTCAATCGATCAATGGATCTCGTCCTTCTCCACAAGGGATTGCGGGAGCTCGTTCGAATCTTCCTGGTGAGGAACCACAGCCAGGAGTAGCTGAAACTAAAAATAATGTAACTAAAGAATTAACGACTAGAAACTTTAACGTTCCAACAAAAGTGACTCAGTCTAAGAAGCCAGCTGCAAGTGTAAAATCAATTTCAGCAGCGGTCATGATCGATGGAAAAAGAGTTGCAGTCTTAGATGAAAACGGAGCTGTTCAATTAGATAAGAACGGAAACGCGATCATGAAGTATGAAAAGTGGACTCAGGCCGATTTGGAAAATTTCCAGCAAATCGTGGCCAGTACGCTCGGTACTTCTGAAAAACGTGGTGACAAATTGGTCATTAAAAACATGGAATTCGCCCGCGAAGACATGTCTGTGGCCGATGCCATCCTAAAAGAACAAGCTAACCGTGAACTTATTAGAAATATCGTAAAATATCTTGCGGTAGGATTAACGATTTCATTGTTCTTCTTCTTAGTTGTTCGTCCATTTATCCAATGGGTTACAGACAACACGATCGAGACGGTGGAAGACTTCTTACCTCGTACTCTTGAAGAACTTGAAAAGGTGCAAGCTAATCAACGCCTACCTGGCCTAGAAGATGCATTACCTCAAATTGAGGAGAAGCTGAACCCTGAAAAAATTGAAGGGAACATGCTTAGAGAAAAAATTATTGCTCTGGTTGAGAACAACCCAAGCAAGGCAGCTCAGATTATCCACGAGATGATCCATGCTAGTGAATCGGATAAACAAATCGCTTAAGAGCGAATGAGATAGAGGTCATTATGGCAGCATTAGACGACAACACTTTAGATCCCGATACGGAGTACGCCCTCCTTAACGGACAAGATCGCGCCGGATTATTGCTAAGTTCATTAGGAATGAACATTACACAATTGATCTTTCAAAACATGAAAGACAACGATGTAAAGCGTATGATCAATGCAATGTCGAACGTTAAACGCGCTCCGATTTGGATGGTTAAGCGCGTGCTGGAAGATTTCTATAAGCAACTAAACGAAGAAAACGATTTACTCTTTGCTGAAAACCGTGGTCGCGACTTCATCATCAATACTCTTGGTGAAGATCGTGCAAAACAACTTCTTGGTCAGATCGTAGAAGTTGGACAATCAAATACACTTGAATCACTCGAACTGGTAGATACAAGAACTTTATCGAACTTCCTTATCAACGAGCACCCTCAGACAATTGCACTTATCGTTGCTCACTTACAGCCAGAGAGAAAAGTGGATGTTCTTAGAAGACTTCCAGAAGGTCTTCAAGCGGAAGTTGTTCTTCGTGTGGCCAACCTTGACTACGTTTCACCTGAACTTATTTCTCAGCTTGATGATGTTCTTAAAACTGAGCTTTCTACACTTGGTTCTATCGATACGAATCAGCTTGGTGGTGTTGAACCTATCGCTGATATGCTCAATCTTATGGATAAAAACACTGAGAAAAACATCATGTCTCGTGTTGAAGAAAAAGATCCTGAGCTTGCTGAAGAAATCAGAAAACTTATGTTTACATTCGACGACCTTATTTACGTGGACGACAAAGGTATCCAGAACCTTCTACGCGAAGTGGACAATGGAAAGCTTGTTATTGCAATGAAGACTGCGCCTGATGAAATTAAGCAAAAGCTCTTCAAAAACATGTCTAACCGTGCTGCTACATTGTTACGTGAAGATCTTGATGCTCTTGGGCCTACAAAACTTTCAGATGTTGAAAAAGCACAAGCTGAAATGGTTCAAAAATGTAAAGAACTTGAGTCTCAAGGGAAAGCGTTTATTGCTCGCGGTTCTGATGGTGATTCACTCGTATAATAATTTTAGGAGATATAATTTATGTCAGCAGTTAAAGGAACTTTTGAATTTGATGATCTTAAATATGTGGATGATAAAGGATTGCAGAATATCCTTCGCGAAGTTCCCGTTGAAAAACTGTTATTTGCATTGAAACTTGCTTCAACAGATTTTAAACAAAAAATTTACAGCAACATGTCTGTTCAAGCATCAACGATGCTTAATGAAACTTTAAAAAATGTAGATGGAACAAAACTTTCAGTAATTGAAAGTGCTCAAGATGAAATGATTCAAAAGTTTTTAGAGCTGCAGTCTAAAGGACAAGCACAGATTTCACGTTAATTTTTCTTAAGGGATTAGGGGCATGGTAAAACAATTTTCAGACGTATCCGAATATCAGTTTCAAAATTTCAATGAAATTGAAGAGGGGAGTTCTGACGTAAAGTTGTTCGAGTTCAGACCTTTAATGGATGTTGCTCAAGTTGCTCAGAAACCTGAATTTCAAAAAGCAATAAAGAGTGAGCGTACTTTTGCTAAGTCTACACAGTTTAAAGTAAACCCAATTGTAGAAAAGTTTCGTGGACTAAAAGATCAAGAAGAGCAGGAATACGAAGATCGTGTTGAAGAAGAAGTAAAACGTCGTGTGCAGGAAATTCAAGATCAGGCTTTCAAAGCTGGATTTGAAGAAGGGATTAATCAAGGACGCGAAGAAATTTTTGATCAAATGAGAAATGCAGTTGATCAAAAACTAGAGAACTTCTCATCAATGATCACTGACGTTCTTAATACTCAAGAAGAAATCCTTACTCAGCAAAAGAAAGAAATTTACCAATTGCTCAGAAACTTAAGTAAATGGATTGTACTTAGAGAGCTTGAGGATGATGGAAAATATGTTGAGAGACTTTTAGAGAAGTTGTTGCTCGAGATGCAGACACGTAACAATCTTCTTATTCAGGTTAATCCAAAAGATTTCTCCAAAATGCCGGAAGTTTTGGAGCATGTTCAATCTCGCTTAGGCGAATTAAAAAATGTTCGTATTGAGATCGATTCTTCAGTTCAAACGAAAGGAATTGTCGTTGAATCAGAAAATGGAATTATCAATGCAACAATGGAAGAGCAATTCAAAAGTTTAGATAAACTGTTTGAAGACGTACTCGCAAAAGTCTAACTTACGGAGAGATTAAATGGACAAGTTATTAGACCTCTCCTCAATTCACAAAAATTATGAATACTCTTCTCCTTTTCAAAAAATTGGAAAAGTGTTTGCTAATAAAGGGATGGTTTTTGAAGTAAACCTACCTCGTGCTCCTATTGGATCAAACGTAGAATTCATTACTGAGTTTGGTGATAAATCACTAGGAGAAGTTGTAGGGATCAACGGGAATCGTTGTATGGCCATGCCGTATGATGAACTCTCTGGAATTAATTCAGAGACACGCGTTTATTTAAAAGACCTAACAACAACAATTAAAATATCAAAAGCCTTCCTGGGTAGAGTTATCGACTTTCAGGGAAATCCTATTGATGGTAAAGGCCCGATTGACCAGGTGAACGTAGAAGCGAGAAGCATTTACGGTCAGCCAATCAATCCACTTGACCGTCCACCAATTAGAGAGCCTCTCGATACAGGTATTCATGCCATCAATTGTTTTATGACGGCAGGTAAAGGACAACGTTTTGCCATCATGGCCGGTTCGGGTGTTGGTAAGTCAGTTACCCTCGGTATGATTGCGGAAAATTCAAGTGCTGACATCAACGTTATCGCGCTCATCGGAGAGCGTGGTCGCGAGGTTTTGGAATTCATTGAATCAGATCTTGGGCCAGAAGGTTTAAAACGTTCAGTGGTTGTTGTTGCGACTTCTGATTCGTCAGCGCTTATCAGAATGAAAGCGGCTTATGTAGCGACTACAATTGCAGAATATTTCCGTGATCAAAATCAAGATGTCCTTTTGATGATGGATTCAATTACACGTTTTGCGATGGCCAACCGTGAAATTTCCCTTTCTGCTGGTGAGCCACCAGGACAGAAAGGTTATACGCCTTCAGTATTTGCTCGTCTTCCAAAATTAATGGAGCGTGCAGGAACAAAAGCAGGAGCAGGATCGATTACTGGAGTTTATACCGTTCTCGTAGAAGGGGGCGATATGGATGAGCCAATTGCGGATGCTGTAAGAGCGATTGCCGATGGTCACATTGTTTTATCGCGTGAACTTGCTTCACGAAACCAATTCCCGGCGATTGATGTTCTAGCAAGTCTCTCGAGGGTAATGGGGAAAGTTGCAACGAAAGAACATAGAATTGTTGCCTCTCACTTAAGAGACTTAATGGCAGCTTATAAGGCCAACGAAGATCTTATTAACGTTGGTGCGTATGCAAAAGGATCAAACCCTAAAGTAGATAAAGCTCTCATCATTTACGAAGATCTTATGGGTCTTCTACGTCAAAATCACGGGATGACTGAATTTCTCTCCATTGAATCACTTTTCGATCGCATGGTAGAGATCGCCAGAAAGGCGGAGAACATTAAATAATGGCGCAGAAGTTTAAATTTAAACTCGATGGTCTTCTCAAAGTAAGAGAGTTCAAAGAGAAAAAAATTAAGATCGAGCTCGGAGAAATTTTAAAAGAAATTTCAAACGTTGAAGATCAAATTGCAGCGGCCAATAAGGCCATTGATGAAACATATGTGGCCCAAGAAGAGTTAATGAAAGATCCAGCAGCAGGACAGATGATTCAGTTTTTTCCTTATTTTATTCAGGGAAAAAAAGAAGATATCAAAAATAAAGAAAATCTTCTTTGGTCGTTAAAAAAGAAATACGACAAAAAAATAGCTGAGCTTGCCGAGGCCCGCGGTGAAGTAAAAGTTCTGGAAAATTTTAAAGATAAAAAACAAGTTGAATGGAAAAAAGATAAAGAAAAGAAAGAGCAGGAAGCCATCGAAGAAATTTTGATGATGCGCTCAAATGGATCGAAGGGATTACTATGAAACTCATTGCACTCATCACACTATTAACTTTTGGCTCATCGGTTTTTGCGGCACCAGCAGTGAAGAAACCTGCAGCTGCTCCAGTTGCGAATGGAAAACGAGAATATACAGAAGAAGAATTTAAAAAAGCAGTAATGACCGAAGTAGAAAAGTTAATGAAAAAAGCGGGTAGTGGAAACCTTGTTGAGTTTTCGAAGGAATTACTGGAAAAAGAAGAAGCCATTAAGGTGAAAGAACTTGCGATTAAAAAGCAGCAGGAACAATTAGATTTGAACATTGCTGACTTCAAAAAAAGCATTGTTGAATTCCAGGCTTCACAGAAGAAATTCTTAGGTTGTGTAGATGAAAAAAATGCACAAGCCGATAAACGTGTTACTCAAATGGTGGAAGTTATCTCGGCGATGAAACCACAAAATGCGGCGGATATCTTAACGGTTCAAGATCCTGACCTTTCTGTTCGGATTTTGTCTGAAATAGAAACTTCGAAGGCTTCAAAGATCTTCAACTTAATGGACAAGGAAGTTTCTGCCCGACTTCAGAAGCAGTATCTTCAGATGAAAAAATAAGTTAAACTGACTGAGTGTGTCGTTTTAGGATGAAAGGATAGTATGCAAGGATTGCCAACACAATTACTAACGAAGATGACAGCTACGAAAGCTGGTAAAGTGGATAATTCTCCACTTAATAATCTTCTTGGTAACAGTGAAGGTGAAGCTGCTGCTACACCTGCTGCAAACGGTGAATTCGCTTCTCTCTTTAGCGGAATGGTTGAAGGGAAAGATGGAAAAAATATTTCACCAGAAGCGCTTTTAGAAGGTGCTCAACAAAAAGGTGAAAAGCCTCAAGGTTCTGGCCTTGATGTTCTTTTAAACGTTAAAGGACAAGAGCAAAAGAAGAGTGCAGAAGTTACACCTCTAACGGCGGAAACAGCACTTTCTCCTGAAGTTCTAAAAAACATCAACAATCTCATTATCAAAAATGCACAAGAGTCTGCGGTTCCAGCAAACTCACAAAAAGTTGCAGTTACTGATAAAGTTGCAAAAACTTCAAGCAACATTGAAGCATTGTTAAATAATTTAAAAGGAACTGAAACTCCAGCTGCTATTGAAGAAGGTGGAGAAGAATGGATTCCACAGAATGAAAATGGAATGCAAGCTCAGCCTAAAGTAAAAGGCGAGAAAGCACAAAATCCACTTGAGTTCCTCATTCAAAAATCAAAAGCACCGAATGTTGGAATGACAACTCCAACTGAAGTTGAAGGATTACCAAAAGAAGAATCGAAAGCGATTCTTTCTAAACTTGGCCTTGGTGGAGAAGACTTCGTAAAAAATACTGAAGTAGCAAAAGCACCAGTAGCGCAAGAAGCTTTTAATCCACAGCAATTGATTCAGAAAAATATGAATCAAACAATGAAAGCTTACGGTCAAAAACAAAATCTTCTGAATGACAATGTCATCAAGAATACAAAAGACCTGGCTTCTAAAGACAGCAAAGCAAAATCAACAATTGATGTATTGAAAACTCCTGATCTGAAAATCGGAGCTCAATTAAGTTCAATTAAAGAAGATTTCGTACCATTGATGCAAAAGCCGGATGCTGGTCAGCAAAATCTTCAGACAAATGTTCCGCAAAAAGTTTTAGATCTTTCTACGGTTAACATGACAAATACAAATGAACTTATTCAGAAAATTTCTGATTATGTTCAACAGTCACAAGTTGCCAACAGTGACAGTATCGATTTAAAAGTTAAGCATGATTCACTTGGAGAATTTAATATTCAGGTGAACAAACAGCATGGCGCTCAAAACCAAGCTATGGATATGCAGATCGTAACGAGTACAGCAGAAGGACATGAGTTCTTTACGAAGAATGAAATTGGACTTCTGAAAAATCTTTCACAGGCAGGAATTCAACTTTCTGATTTAAGAATTGTTTCTGGTGGAAGTGAAGGAATGAGTTTCTCTCAAAACGACAATCGTCAATCTGGTCAATCTCAATATAACGGAAACGCACCTCGTGAATTTATGAGTTTTGATTCAGGAAATTCTTCAAATGGCTCTGAGAGAAGAAGAGCACTTTGGGAACAAGCACAGCAAAACCAACAACGCTACGGAGCTTAAGTCATGCCAGAAATTGGAAGACCAGTAGATCCTAATCAAAGTTCTTATTCTAATATCCAAATTAACAGGACTCCATCACCTCAAGCGCAAGCTGAAAAAAAAGTTGGTGATTCGCTTAACAAATTAGCTGGGAATCGTCCTGAAAGTCGATTCGTTGATCGTCGTTCTAAAGAAGAATTAGGACAAGACGGATTCATGAAGCTACTTGCTCACCAGTTAAAAAATCAAGATCCAATGAAACCAATGGATCAAAAAGATTTCTCTGCTAACCTTGCTCAGTTCTCGCAATTAGAGCAATTAACAGCAATGAATAAAAAACTTGATAGCGTGAACCAAAACGCCATCGATGACAAACGTGTTCAAGGTGCAAGTTTCCTTGGTAAAAAAGTTGTTACAGCAGGTACATCGATTGATTACAAAGGCGATGGTAAGGATACAAATCTACCATTCCACCTTGAAAAACCAGCGAAGATGGCAATCATCAACGTGTACGATGACAAGAGACAATTAGTCGCAAGACTTGAAAGAGAAGGTCTGAATAAAGGCATGCAAGAAGTTACTTGGGATGGAACAGATTTCAACGGCCAGGTTGCTCCTAAAGAAACATACACGTTTGAAGTTATCGCATTCGATGAAACAGACCAAAAATTTATGGGATCAACGAAAGCGGAAGGTCTAGTTACAGGTGTTCACTTCGAAGAAGGTGAGACTGTTTTAACTCTTGCAAACGGAAGAAAAGTTTTCTTAAAAGATGTACAAAGTTTTTCATTAGACACGGAAAAAAATGCATCGAGTAAAAATATGCCTGCATTGCAAAAGCAAGCGGCGCAAACTTATAATCAAGTAGACAACCAAATCAATAATTAAGAATTTTATTGGTTAAATTGGAAAAGTAAAAAATAATGGCGAACCCTAAGATTAACAACATTCTCATTCCCAACGTCTCGACGATTCCGTCGAAGAAAAACGTTGAGAACACGAATAAGTTAGGTGCCGGGGAAACGTCTGAGTTTAAAAATCTTTTAGACTCAACACTTGTTCAAGAGCAGCAACCTCAGCCAAAAGGCATTCATCTTTCAACTCACGCGATGAAGAGACTGCAAGAAAGAAATCTCACACTAGATAAAGAAGAATATTCTAAATTGCAATCAGCAATGGATAAACTGAAATTAAAAGGGGGCCAAGACTCGCTGGTGATTACAGGTAAAGCGGCTTACATCTTAGATGTACCGAAAAATACAATTGTAACAGCGATAGACAAAGATAGTATTGGTGAAAATGTTTTTACGAAAATAGATTCTACGATTTTAATGAATTAAAAATTTAAAATCTCAATTGAAACGAGCTGGTCCTTCCAGGAAGCTTTAGTTTAAGCCTGTCGTGTTTAAACATCATTGAGAGAAAACGTC
>CBIHOP010000049.1:0-13066 GCA_966211385.1 uncultured Bacteriovorax sp. | reverse complement strand
TTAAAAAAATAATTAACAACTGGTGTGTAATTTTGATGTTCGTCAGACTCGATGAGCGAAAGTGGGTTAATGACTTTTTCGATTTTCGAAAAAAGTTCTTTAAGTTTTTCCCGATGTTCATTTTTTCGATGTCCATATTTTTTACGTGATAGTTTCGCTAAAAGTCCAAATGCGGGGAGAGATCCAACCTCCACACCTAAAATGAATCTTCTTTTTGCATCGACGGCCAGAGTGACTGAAAGTGGTTTTAGCTTAGTATGCACTGACGTAATTAAATCATCAAATTGCATGTGCGTGACTGGATTTTTAATTAATTGTTCAAGAAAATTTTCATTTTTTAGTCGTGCTTTTTCCGCCAAATAAAGAAATTTTCTGTGTACTGTCGTGCGATGAATTTTCAACACGCGCGCCGACCGTCGCATTGAAATGCCTGATGCAAGTAACTCAAACAAAAGCCGGTTTACTCGACGTTTTTTTTGTCTGAATTCTAAAGTAGATGTTGATTGCGAAAAACGGCGTCCGCATTTTGTGCACAAGTATCGCTGGATTCTGCGTGAGTCATCTTTGCGATAATAGAAACCATACTTCGTGACGAAGTCGTTTTTTTGAAAGAAAGTGCAATCAATTTGGGGGCAGCCAGCAATCATGCTGATGCCAATGCAATGATTTTTGAAAAAAAGAAAAATCTAAACTCTTATAATGAAAGACTTAATAGCGAAATAAACTTCAAAATTTTACTGTGTTGAAGATTTAAGACCACCACTTAGGTAGGGCAGTTTATAGGATTTTCATTGCCATTGAAGAAACTTTCTCTGGCGTTATTTCTACCATGCACTTTTGATAAACATCTTGAGTGCATTTGCCACTTCCATCTTTCGTACATGGACGGCAAGCGAGGGGAAGTTCCATCGTTTTGATTGCCGTAGAAGTCGTAAACCCAAAGGCAGTAGGACCGATAAGCGCAATACCTTTTTTCCCTAAAACGTCAGCAACGTGCAACAGACCTGTATCCGCTGAAATCACCAATCGTGAAAAAGTTATGAGCCCGCAACTCTCTATCAAAGAAAGTTTACCAGCGAGATTTGTGACTCTTTCGGGTGCTACAGCTTTCAAATCTTCACAAAAAGTATCTTCTTTTCCGCCGAGAATTACGAATTTCTGCTGTGGCATTAATGAGATAAGTTTTTTCCAATGATCAAGCGGCCATCTCTTCATTTCCCAGGCCGCAGAAGGAACTAGCACAATCGATTCGGCCGCTAATTTCTGATAACCCGCTTTCGTTTCATCACTCACGGGAGAAAAGTTCCAATGAACCATGTGAGTCTTCTCGATATTTTTTATCGTGACTCCCCATTTGTTAAGCGGCCTTACATAAGAATGAATACCTCTAAAGGGCCAATCAAATTTATTGATACGGAAACGGAATAATAAAATTCTTTTCCAACGATCTTTTGGACGAGTCACCCAATTTGGTTTTTTTGAAAAAAGACTTTTCAGAAAAAAAGAGAGAATTGTTGAACGGACATTATTGTGAGCATCGTAGATGTAATCATATTTTTCGGCGCGAAGTTTTTTAGCGAGTTTAAAAAGTCCTGCTAAACCATCTTTTTTTTGAAAGGCCCAGACGCGATCGACGTTTTCGTTTAGTCCCACTAGTGCTGAAAAATCACTACGAGTTACCCAGTCGATTGAAGCACCTGGAAGTTTCTGAGCAATCAAATCAACAACACTTGAGCATTGAACGATATCGCCGAAGCTGGAGAAGCGGATAATTAGAACTTTATTTTTTTTCATTATCGCTCAATAATAAACGAAGACCTCTCTCTTGGAAATGTTGGATGGCCTTTACTTTAAAAAATCTCTCCTCTCTCACGGCCGTGGCCATAAACCACCAGGCTTCAGACATCCATATTCGCTCGAATGAAGTACCTTGTTTACGCATTCGAGGAGAACTCGTCCCTGTCCAAACTAAAACATTTAGCCCTAATGATATGGCCGACATCGTTCGTATCCTTCTTGGGATCAATGATCCGTCTGATATTCAAATTGAATCGGAAATTGATGGTGGATTCAGTATTCCTGATCTCTGCAGACTCCGTTTCAACATTTATTCTTATTTTGGTCAGATTGGTATCGTCCTTCGTATTATCAATACCAAGGTTCCGAGTCTTGCGGCCTTGGAAATGCCTAAGACCCTCGGTAGAATCGCTATGAACAGAAGAGGTCTCGTACTAGTTACGGGAGCGACTGGTTCTGGTAAAAGTACGACTCTTGCAGCGATGATCGATCACATTAATGAAAATACAGCATCACATATCATTTCCATTGAAGACCCTATCGAATTCATGCATACGCAGAAAAAATCTCGAGTCTCTCAGCGCGAAGTCGGTCGTGACACTGAGAACTTCACCAGCGGTTTAAGAGCGGCCTTACGTCAGGATCCAGATATTATCTCCATCGGTGAAATGCGTGATCCTGAAACGGCCAGCATTGCCCTAAAAGCAGCTGAAACGGGCCACATGGTTCTTTCCACTCTACACACGACAAATACTGTAACGACAATTGGTCGTATCATCTCGATGTTCCCTACTCATGAACAAGGCGAAGTGAGAAAGCGACTTGCCGAAAATCTCTACGCGGTTATCGGACAAAGAATGTTAAAGGGAGTTAATGGACGAATTGTAATTGCTCAAGAAATCATGGTGACTTCACCTGGTATTCGCGACTGTATCAGTGGTAAAGACGATCTTAATCGAATTCCCCTTATCATTTCACAAGGCCAAGGTAAGTCCGTTAATGGCGGCCAGACTTTCGACCAGCACATCATGTATCTCTTCCAAAAAGGATTCATTGATAAAGAAACGGCACTTGATGCAGTTTCTTCTCAGTCCGACTTTATTCAAAAACTTATTGTCGAATAGCAAGCAGTATCACTCTTTGATCACAAACGTCTTTGCAAGTTTATCATGCAGCGACTGCTTACGGTTTGCAAAGAATGGCATAATAAATCCTATCACCAATCCCGCACTAATCGGTTTCCACAAAAATTCACGAAGGAGCGCTTGGGGAATTGAGAGCGTGTACGAGTCAATTCCTCTTACATGCAAGCCAGTTAACTTTTTACCGAAAGTGCGATTGTAAAAGGCCAGTGGAACAACGATGAATAAAAACATAGAGATTACAATCGTTGCATACAGTATGCTCTGATTCATAAGAGGACGAGGCAATGTATAATCGAGTCCGTACTTATTAAGAAATAAATCCAAACCTTTTAAGATATAGGGCGTGATGAATACGGCAGAGACATAGACTCCGACTGTGAAGGCCATATCTAGAACAAAAGCAATTCCACGTAATGGAACTGAAGCGTATACGAAGACATCTGTGTTGAATTTTTTTTGCGCCTTTTTTTCCATCTCATTGTACATTTCTGTACGAGTGGCCCTTGAACCTTGATGAGTGGGTTTTTCTAGACGGAGTTTTTTTGCTTTTTCAGCAGCGATTTTATCTCTGACTGAAGTGACAGTACGTTCTTGTTTTTCAGGTGATGCGTGAGTGGGTTTTGAAGCGTTGGCCGTTGCTGATTTCGGATGTTCAATGGTGAATTCAAAATCATCATCCAAAGCATCTTCCATCACGTCTGTGCGTGTTCTGTCGTTACTCATTAAACTCTTCCTCTAGTTTAGTGATTATCTATAAAATCAATTAGAGATCATCAATCTTCGCAATAATGTTATCCAGATCCGCTTTAGCTTTATCACATTCTTTCTTCCAGACTTCATGTGAAAGCGACTGATCCAAATTCAATAAAAGTTTTCCAAGTTTAGAAGAAGCTGCATTAAATTCCCTTAACAGGACTACAGCTTCTTCTTCATTCGGATGATTCTCGAGAATGTCGAGAATCCTGTTTACTTCTGCATTATCAATCATAGTTGCGATTGGGCCGTTTGTTTAATTCTTAGCGACTTCACAATATCGTTAGCAATGAAAATAGACTCTCCAAGAACAGCATCTTGTCTCAGGAGTTTTACCCATTCTTCTTTTCTTTGATCAAAATCTTTCGACCATTTTTTCACATCACCAGGACGAATGTTTTCGTGTGCCTTAAGTGAGTCTTCAAAATTTGAAACGAGAATGTTTTTATCTTCGTCTTCAAGTTTAAGTTCATCGGCCATTTTTTTATTCATCGCCTCTTCATCCTGAACTTTTTTAAGATTTAGAGAAGCAATTGTGTCTTTTTTCTTTTTGTTTAAATAATCAAGATTCTTATTGATACGAACAAAACGAGGATTGTTTTTCAGACGCTGAACACTCTTCGCTTTAAGATCAGTAAGGTTGTATGAAAACTTATTCCACTTATTAAATGGCTTAGCTGGAATTTGATCCCATGGTAGAGAATATTCAAGATCTTTTTCTCTGCTTTCAACATAGCTGAACATATCTGGAAGGATAAGATCCGGAGTTACACCTTTATATTGAGTAGAAGCTCCAGTTACGCGGTAAAATTTTTGGATAGTAACTTTAAGCGCTCCCATCGTTGGTCCAAAAATAGAAAGAAGTGGTCCACGATTTAAATCAAGAACAGCTTGAACAGTTCCTTTTCCGTGAGAATAGTCACCACCAACAACCACTGCTCTACCATAGTCTTGCATAGCTCCTGCTAGAATTTCTGAAGCAGATGCAGAGAAACGGTTTGTTAGAACAACAAGTGGTCCATCATAAGAAATACTAGAGTCATCATCTTCCAGAACTTCAATTTGGCCAGTGTGATTTTTAACTTGGACGATCGGTCCTTTTTCTAAAAATAGACCTGACATCAGACGAGCATCTTCAAGTGCTCCTCCTCCGTTGTTTCTCAGGTCAAGAATGATAGCATCAACTTTTGCTTTTTTAAGACGTTCGA
The DNA here is from genome assembly GCA_966211385.1 of uncultured Bacteriovorax sp. Classification (GTDB taxonomy): domain Bacteria; phylum Bdellovibrionota; class Bacteriovoracia; order Bacteriovoracales; family Bacteriovoracaceae; genus Bacteriovorax. Next base: position 8,163 of record CBIHOP010000049.1, on the reverse strand, counting down.
TTTCTTTTCTTACGTCATCAGTACAGTTAATTACCGAGTTTTCAAAATCACGGTAGAATTTTGGAAGTTGGATGTAACCAACTTTTGCGTCCATATCTTTGTATTGAAGAACAGAAGATTTTGCAAATGAAGCTGCAACTTCGATTTCATCACGAACGATCGAGATGATCTTTCTGCTTCCATCAACTTTTTTAATTGTTAAACGAACTTCAGTTCCTTTCTTGCCACGAATGTAGCGAACAGCATCGTCTACTTTCATATCTGTCAGATCAACTGATTCTTTGTTTCCTTGAGCAACGGCAAGAATGATGTCGTCTGCTTCAAGCTCTTTCCCTCTCCAAGCAGGTCCTCCAGGAACGATTTGAACAACCTTAATAAATGAACCGTCTTCTTGAAGAACAGCTCCGATACCTTCCAATTTACCTGTGATATCGATATCGAAATCTTCTTTTTTCTTAGCTGGTAAATAAGCAGTATGTGGGTCGTAAACAGCTGCAATTGAATTATAGAAACTTTCTAATTGATCATCGCGATCTTGTTTTGCAAGACGTTCAAAAACTGTTTTGAATTTTTTAGAAACTGATTCATGAGCTTTTGCGCGCATTTCTGCATCAGTTAACTTCTTAACTGGAGCTGCTTTTTTAGTTTTGTCTTTTGCATTTTTCTTTGCGGCCGGTTTCTCACGTTGCTCATCCATCAAAGATAGATACTTATTGAGAGTTGCCTGTTTAAAAAATAGAGTCCAATTTTCTTTTAATTTATTTTCATCAGCTGCCCAGTCTCTTTTTTCTGGATCAGTTTCGATTGATTCATTTCCATTGAAGTCGAATTGTTTTTTGAAGATTTCAGAACGAAGAGTTTCTGCAACTTTCACTCGCTTCTTGAAGACTTCAGCACCTTTCTTAACAAGGTTGTAGTCCCCGCTAACCATCTCATCATCCATTTGGAACTGAAAGGCCTCTAGTTCTTTGATATCACCTTTCGTGAAGAATTGTTTCGAACTATCAATTCTCTTTAGATATTGTTGGAATGCTTTTTGAGAAACTTCATCGCTGATTTTTAATCCACGATAGTGATATGTCTCAAGTGCATTTTTTAAAATGTTACCGATAAGTTTTTCGCGTCTTGGGTCTTTATCACTTGCCGTTTGAGCTTCGACAATTAAAGAGATCAAGAGGACTGGTACTAGCCACAGACGTTTCATTTTTTCTCCAGTAGGAACACAACGCAAAATTGCTATCCCACTATCTTACCTCAGGTTAAACCAGAGGAGTCAAAAGAAAAAATTGCTTGTCGGTTTTAAGGCCGACAAGCAAGAAACAGTTGAGTGTTTTGTAAGACTATTGTTCTAAGACGTCTAATACTTGAGCTGCTTTTTGTAACCAGCCAAGATTATTTTTAGCAAGGTCAATCATCTTAGAGTTATAAGGAATATCTGCAACCGTAGGTTTGTTTTCACTACAAAGTTGCTCAACACTATCCTCTCCAAAAACTGTTGTTTCGGCCGATTTACCTGGTACACCAAAAAGGTAGTTTGGAATCGTCGTACTTAACACTTTTAAACGGTCTTCCCATGAAGTGTTAAAGTCCTCAGTTGAAAGGTAACCCGCCCCTGTACCATTAGTGTGTGTCCCAACAATCACTGCACGGCCAGATGACTTAAGAAGGAAGGCCATTTTGTCACATGCACTGATACAGTCTGGAGTAACGAGTGCGACAATCTTATTGTTGAATCCGCCAACTTTAGAATCTGTGTAAATAGCACCAAAGTTCATCATTGGTGTATACTCTTTTCTATCTGCCAGCGTGTTCTCGAAGATATTCGCAAATTCTTCAATGCTAATACCCGCAGAAATATCTTCTCCGATAATCTCCTGGTAGTTACTCGCATCTTGAATGCCTCTCATATATTGAGTCATTCTATATCCGGCCGTTGGACCCGCATAAATTGTTTTCTCCGGTGCTAAAAGACTTAGTACCTGCGCCGGGAAGTTACCATTACCACCGCCATTTACGCGAAGGTCGAGGATTAGTGGAACTTGCTCCTCTTTGATCTCCATGATGAATTTTCTAATAGCATCGATGAATGGAAGTTGAGTGTTTCCTACTTTTACGTTTTTCGTATAGAACGTCATCAATTGCATGACGGCGTATGTTTTCCCTTTATTGATGTAGTATCCAGTACGAATGGCCGGAGCTCCTCCGTCATCAAGCATTTCTGTCACACCTTTTAAGTTCGCCTGCAGAAGTCTTGTTGAGTATCCTGAGAAAGTTAAGGCACTGTCGTTCCATGTGTTCGACGCTTTATCAAAAGTTAAACCAATTGATACTGAGTCAGATGGAATTTTATATTTCTCAAAATAAGTGATCGCATCTAGTCTTGGCATTGCTCCTTTAGTAGAGTTCGCGAAGATTGGAAGCTTGTATGTCCCAGCATTTTTAAACGTGATCTTCATGTAGTTCTTTTTTTCGTATTTAAAGTTACGAAGTGTGAGCGCACGTACAGCGTAGTTATCGATAAAGCCTTCAGATGATCCACCAATGTACGCCTTATATTCATTTACTTTATCTTCAACTTTTACACCGTCGATTTCTAAAACTTCATCACCAATTTTGATTTGAGAAAGGTCCGCTCCTGAAATTTTAGATACCATTCCGATGAATCTGTTTTCTATTGATCCTACGACAATTTTGCCATCAATTCTGAAAAGTCTAAGACCATTATAAATACTTGGTCTTGGCATTTTTTCCTGGATACCAAAGTGCGTGTCTTTAAATTTTGCAACTAGAAGTTGCATTCTATCAAGGAAGTCCAGGTTGCTTTGCGCCTGAAGGAATGTGATCTTTTCTCTTAGCTCTGGATTTTTTCTTTCATCAGATGTTGCAAGAATATCAACAACAGCAAGTTCGGCCAAACGAGCTTCTTCTTTTACTTTCTTAAAATCGAGACCAATGCTTTTTGCTTTTAATGGTAGAAGTGCATATTCAAGTTCTACTTGTTTCAAAAAATCGTTCAAAATTAGCAAACGATCTTCTTGATCAAGGTAATTAAATTTTAAACCAGCGAATACATCGTTTACTTTATTTGCAGCGATTTTTGCTGAGACAGAAGATGTCGAGTGAACACCTGCTTGTGTTGCTGCCGGTGCTGTTAAAGCGATAAAAGAAAGAGTTGCAATGGCCATTAATCCAGTCTTAAACATGATCATCTCCTGATGGTGCTAGTCCCTTCAGTTTAGCTGTTCTAAAAAGTGGATGGGGAAATCAGGAAATTCTTATAGAGTGAATTGGACTGTCTAAAAAATAGACAAAAAAAAGGCCCAGTTACCTGGGCCTTCTTAAGCGAAATTGAGGCTTTAGATTACTTTAGATTCTTGAGAACGAACTGAAGAATACCACCAGCTTTGATGTAGTTTAGTTCATCTGCCGTATCTACACGGGACATAACCGTTGTTTTAGTTTCTGTTCCATCTTTACGCTTGATGATCATGTCGTACTTCATATTCGTTTTGAAAGTCGTTCCATCTTGCGGGATAAGTGAGATTGTTTCTGATCCATCCAGCTTCAATGTTTTGCGGTCTACACCGTTTTCAAAAACCATTGGCATTACACCCATACCAATAAGGTTAGAACGGTGAATACGTTCAAAAGATTCAGTAATAACGGCCTTTACACCTTGAAGGAATGTTCCTTTAGCTGCCCAGTCACGTGATGATCCTGTTCCGTACTCTTTACCACCAATAACCACTAGAGGTGTTTTTTCTCCGATGTACTTCATCGCTGCATCGTAGATCGACATTTTCGTTCCTGTTGGAACGTGAAGAGTGTCTCCTCCTTCTGCTCCACCAAGCATTTCGTTTTTAATACGAATGTTGGCGAATGTTCCTCTCATCATGATTTCATGGTTACCACGACGTGATCCGTATGAGTTGAAGTCTTCCGCTTTAACTCCTTTTTCCTGTAGGTATAAACCAGCTGGAGAAGTTTTCTTGATTGATCCCGCAGGTGAAATGTGATCCGTTGTAATTGAGTCACCAAAAAGTGCAAGGACGCGAGCGTTCTTAAGTGCGAAGCCCATGTTCTCTGTTCCATCGTTGATGTTTTCGAAGAACGTTGGGTTTCTGATGTAAGTTGAGTTTGGCTCCCACTCGAAGAAATCGCCTGTTGATGTTTTGATTGCTTGCCAGTGCTTGTCTCCTTCAAACACGTTTGAGTAACGTGCTTTGAACATTGCTGACGTTAATTTCGAGTTCAACACAGAATTGATTTCTTCGTGAGTTGGCCAGATATCTTTAAGATATACGGCTTCGCCGTTTGAACCTTTTCCAATCGGATCTTTCGTAATGTTGATGTTGATGTTTCCAGCAAGCGCGTAAGCGATAACTAGCGGAGGTGAAGCCAGGTAGTTTGCTTTAACGTCTGGATTAATACGGCCTTCAAAGTTTCTGTTACCAGAAAGAACTGAAGTTACAACTAGGTTATTTGCATTGATAGATTTAGAGATGTTTTCTGGAAGTGGTCCAGAGTTACCGATACAAGACATACATCCGTATCCAGTAAGATTGAATCCCAATTCATCAAGTGATTGTTGAAGACCAGATTCAACAAGATAGTCTGTAACAACTTTTGATCCAGGAGAAAGAGCTGTTTTAACCCATGGTTGAGACTTAAGCCCAAGCGCTCTTGCTTTTTTCGCTACAAGACCTGCAGCGATCATAACAGAAGGGTTCGAAGTGTTTGTACATGAAGTGATTGTAGCAATCGCCACAGCTCCATGCTTAAGTTTGAAATCAGCACCTTCAACTGCATATTCATTGTTGAACGTATCTGGGTTAACTTTGAAAGCACCAGCAAGTTCAGTGTTGAATGCGTCCGCAGCTTTTGTTAATTCAATTCTATCTTGTGGACGTTTTGGTCCCGAAAGAGATGGAACAACAGTGCTTAGGTCAAGTTCAAGAGTTGATGTGAATACTGGATCAGCGTCCCCTGCATTCAACCATAGACCTTGTTCTTTAGCGTAGGCTTCAACAAGTGCAACTTGCTCATCAGTGCGACCTGTGAATTTTAAATAGTCGATTGTTTTTTCATCAACCGGGAAGAATCCACATGTAGCTCCGTATTCCGGCGCCATGTTCGCGATTGTCGCTCTATCAGCTAAAGTTAAAAGTTTTACACCTGATCCGTAGAACTCTACGAATTTTTCTACTACACCGTGCTTACGAAGCATTTGAGTAACTGTAAGAACGATATCTGTAGCTGTAATTCCTTCGTTTGGTTTTCCTGTTAATTTGAAACCTACTACTTCTGGAACAGTCATTGTTACAGATTGGCCAAGCATCGCCGCTTCCGCTTCGATACCACCAACACCCCAACCAAGAACGGCAAGACCGTTAATCATTGTTGTGTGTGAATCTGTACCAACACATGTATCCGGGTAAGCAACAGTTTCGCCGTTTTCTGTTTTCGTCCAAACACCTTGAGCTAAATATTCAAGGTTAACTTGGTGACAGATTCCTGTTCCTGGAGGAACTACGCGGAAGTTTTTAAATGCTCCCTGTCCCCACTTTAAGAATTTATAACGTTCAATATTTCTTTCATATTCAACATCAACGTTTTTTTCGAATGAATCTTTTTGTCCGAAGAAATCAACTGCTACCGAGTGATCGATAACAAGATCAACTGGAATAAGTGGATTGATCTTTTTTGGATCTCCACCGATTTTTTTCATCGCTTCTCTCATCGCTGCTAAATCAACAACCGCTGGAACACCAGTGAAGTCCTGCATAAGAACGCGAGCTGGATAGTAAGAAATTTCGCGAGTTGATTTTTGTGTTTTCGTCCATTCGTTGATCGCTTTAGCATCTTCGAAAGTAACGTCTTTTCCATTTTCGTGGCGAAGAAGGTTTTCTAATAAAACTTTAAGTGACTTTGGAAGTTTATCAATGTCTGATAAACCTAAGTTCTTAGCTTCTTTTAAACTGTAATAAGCGTATTCCTTATTACCCACTTTAAGTGATTTTTTTACTTTGCTCATGATGCCCCCTTTAATATGAAAGTTAAGCGATTATAATCTCATTCATTTCTCAATGCTATTATCGGCGTGTCAGACCTAATAAAAAAATGAATATTTTGAATAAAATATAGTAGTATAAGGAATATGTTGGATGGAATTGAAGCCCTTATGGCGCTAGAGAAATATGAAACGGTAAGTGAAGCCGCATTACGATTGCGTCTTACTCAATCAGCCGTAAGTAAACGTATTCAGGCGTTGCAAGTCCAATTGGGAACACAGTTAGTTGAACCAGACGGACGTCGCCTTAAACTAACTCCACAGGCGCTCGCCTTTTTGAATAAAGCGCGACCGCTGATGGTTGAACTCAAGAATCTTTCTTTAAACCCAGATCCGCAAAAGATTAGTTCGCATTTTTCGTTGGCACTCGCCGATTCCATTGCTGGATCATTTGGCCCCAAACTTCTGCATGAAGCGATGAAATCTTTTAAACATCTGCATTTCGATTTGCACGTTCACCGCAGTCTCATGTTACTGGAGAATGTGGCGCTTGGAAAATATCAAATGGGCATTTGTACTTTTAGTGATCATCGAAAAGATCTTTCGGCGTTTCACTTAGTTGATGAACCCATGGCAATTGTCTATTCAGAACAAAAACAGCGAGTCCAAAAAAATCTTCCTCTCATCACCATTGAGGAAAACTCTGCGACGTGGAAAAGTATGGGTACTGAGATGAAACGTGAATATCCCAACTATTTCACCGCTCCTCCCATTCGAGTTGAATCGTTCATGGCGGTTTATCAAATGTCGAGAATTGGAATTGGGAACGGCCTTATTCCACTAGGTCTTTGTAAAGAACTAAAGCTCAAGCCCCATCACTATAAAATTCTTAAAGTCTCAAGGCCCATATCTCTCGTCACCCGTAAAACGATTGCCCAACTCGAAATCTTTACACCTTTCTACAATGAACTTAAGATGAGCTGTCTTAAATACTTTGGTGACGATCTTCCATGAAGAAACTGCTTTTTCTTGCTTTAGGCCACATTTTTCTCTCGCTTGGAGTGGCCGGAGCTTTTTTACCAGTTTTACCAACAACGCCTTTTCTTCTTCTTGCGGCTTATTTTTATACGCATTCATCTCCTAAACTTATGCATTGGTTGCGTGAACATAAAGTTTTTGGACCACCTTTAAAAGACTGGCAGGAATCTGGTGCTATCAGTTTAAAAGCAAAAATTATTGCAACGATAATGGTGGGAATTGTTATGGCCTGGAGAATTCCTACTCTCTCAGTTCATATTGGTCTTAAAATTTTTGTGGAACTTATTCTTCTTGGAGTTCTTATTTTTATTTGGACTCGACCTTCGCGCAGGATTTCAAAATAAGTTTTTTGTCTTCCATTTCAATCTTCGCTGGTCTTTCTTTGTTTAATGAGAATGAAAGACATTCATAGAGCTTTTCATCCGCCAAATGCACACCTGCACTTTTATCAAAATACACTTCATACATTTTCTTTTCATCATTCCAAACAAGTTTTTTCACCTGAAGTTCAGCGGCATATGTATGAGTGACAAAAAAAGATGCGAATAAAAACATTTTCATTTTCTTACCTTCAAGCTGTACTCTTCCATTTTTTCTTTAGAGATGGCTAATTTCTCTTCTTCGGAAAAAGAATTATCGGTTGGAAAATATGGATCGGAAGAAGAAATTGCAACAGTTGTTCGCTGGAAGTTCGCCGTGTTTGAAGGAAATGGATAAGTTGTTTTCACAACAGGACCTTTAAGTTCAAAAGTCATTTTCCCCGTCCATTCATCAAGAGGTACCGCTTTATTCATCATGGAAGGATCGATGACATATTTCACTATTCTTCCGTCTGCTTCTTTTACATCAAAAGCAGGCGCCACATGATAATCCCAAAATCCATCTAATCCAGGAGCTCCGATTTTTCCTCGTACCCAAGCTTTCTCAACTTTGTAGCCCAACTCTTCAAAACGTTTGGCCATGAGATGTGCTCGCGCATAACAACCATCTTCAACATAAGCAAAAGGCAGATCTTTCATACTCACAGCTTTTTGGAAGAGATCTTGAACTTCTTTCGGTGAAATAGCACGAGGAGCACTTTTCGCACCTGAAAGTTTATCAATTTTTGAAATTGA
>CBIHOP010000048.1:0-13150 GCA_966211385.1 uncultured Bacteriovorax sp. | reverse complement strand
ATGATCGCGGGTGAAGGCCTCTCCATAAAGAAAGACACCCGACATGAGCTGCATCGTAGGTGTCATATACTGCATAATTCCCACTGTCGTAAGAGAGAGATGTCGAACAGCGTGTCCAAAAGCAAGCAGAGGTACAACTGTAACGACTCCTCCTCCAATCATGAGAAGACGAGCAACAGGGCCTTCGTTAAAAAAAGAGAACTGGTGCATATTAATGAGATAACCAAAATAGTAAAGCACGGGAAGAACGAGTGAGATCGTTTCGAAAAAAAGTGAGTGCATTGGTTTTACATTCATCTTTTTCTTCAAGAGTCCGTAGAGAGCGAAACTTAAAGCGAGCCCAATTGAAATTTCAGGGCGACCGACACGCGAGAGCAGCATAATAAGAATACCGATAAAAGCGAACGCAATTGAGATCCATTGAACGGGTCTAAGTTTTTCTTTCAGAAGAAAAACCCCGAGGAAAACATTAAGTAATGGGTTGATGAAATACCCCATTGAACATTCGACAATGTAATTATTATCAACACCCCAGATGAAAAGATTCCAATTAAAAAGAATGAGAAGCGTTGTTGGAATAAGATAAAGAATGTTTTTTTTCTGAGTGACTATGCCGGAAAAACCACGAATATCTTTTTGAAAAAGAAGAACGGAACCGAGGATGACGGCAGACCATAGTATGCGATGGCCGAGAACTTCTACGAAAGAAATTCCATGAAGAAGCTTCCAATAAATGGGAACTATTCCCCATGTGAGACACGCCAGTAGTCCCCAGGCCAAACCTTTTTTAAAGGAGGGAACTTCATTCATAATCGCGATCCATCACTGTTTTTCTCCCTTCACTTCTCGCTTTTGCGGCCGCATCGTCCGTATGACGACGAACGATTTTCGAAAGGATTTCCATGACGTTCGCGCTGGTATTCATATCGTGTTTATCTTTGATGTATTGTTTGAGTTTAGACGCGACAATGAGAATGTCTTCTTCATTTGCCGTTCCTCCTGCTTCAGGCCGTGGTGAATTTACGATAATCCGGCGAGGAGCGTTTTCATCCCCCTCAGGACGATAATTTTCTTTTTTAGGAGATCTATTTTCCTCTGCCCATGAGCTTTTATGATTCATGACCGGGTTGTGAAGATTCCAGCAATCGACTGAGCAAAAAACAAGTTTTCGACATGTGCTGACATTGCAGGCCTGATAAACAGTATTGAACCCAATCTCTTTTTTACAGCTTCCACATTTGCGCCAATACGTTTGATCTTGCACTCTTTTCTCCCCTTAGACTTTTGACCAAATTTAGATCACAATAATTTTATCATGAAATTTGAAACCGACTATAAAAACATCCATTTCCACATTGCGCTTGAAAAAGAGAACGTCAGCGATCTCTCCCAATTAATGGGAGATAAATTCAATCGACTTCCTAATCAGACGATGGCGGAAATCAGAAAGGGCAATCTTGCTTCTTACAATATTATTATTGTGAGTACCTTCAACAATGAAGAGTACACCCATTATTTGAGCGGAGTGGTTCTCTCTAGTCATGAAGATCAACTCATGGAAGATGTAGGTGAATATCTGGAACAAGAAGGTGTTTTGGATGATATTGAAAAATGCCTGAAGCGCTATAGTGCTGACCCTGGTCCTGTCTGGCGAATCGCTACCAATTAAAACAAAAAAAAGGCCCGCTTGAAGCGGGCCATTTACTTTAAGATAAGAAATTATCTACATTGAGTTGCACGAAGAGTGATTCTTTCGATGAAAGCAACATCTCCCTGGAATTGAGCAGATTCGCTTCCTGCATTTGCAGCTGAAATCGAAAGAGCTAGATCTTTGTCAGTTCTACGATCGTAGTATTCAATCCATCTCATACCGAACACCTGACGGTTTTGAACTGTACATGACATTCCACCGTTTGGAAGTGGAGTACAAACTTGAACTGGCTCCCAGTAAGTACATTGTTCAGTTGTTTGTCTCACTGGTGAGTTTTGAGTTGTTGTCGCCACTGATCCGCTGATATCAACTGGCTGACCTACTTCATGCGATTTGAAAGAGAATGTTCCGTTTGCCGGGATACGAGATCCGTCTGGAAGATTGAAAACAAATTTTTCATCGCTATCGTTGTTCAAACGAAGTGTAATTTTCTTTGATGTATTTGCTTTAATGTCTGCTGAATACGTCCCTACTCTAATTGTACGAGTTGCACCCTTAGTTGAGATAAGTTTTACGTCGTTTGTAACGTTTAATTGTCCTTCGATTTTTTCACAACCAACAAATAGAAGTGCGGCCGCCAATAATGGCATTAATGATTTCATTGTTTTCCCCCTCTGAAAAAACAGTTTTTCTTTTGATTAAGTGTAACTACAGACCTTGTTTAAAGGCCATCAAACCGGTCCTAATGTAAGGATTTTATTGAGCATGTCGTTAAGTTGGGGTCAAAAAGTGCCAGATTGGCCCCAAAAGGGAGGAAATTTTACAGGTTCTTGCGTATCGGCTTGTAACGCAAAGTCAAAAAAGTTATACCCCCTAACGATTTGATTCACACTCAAGATTTATAGGGGAATTATATGAAAAGCATTCAAACACGTCTTACTTGCGGGGTACTGGCCCTCGCACTAAGTGTTCCTGCTCTTGCTTCAGAGAGAACGGACACTGAATTTTTCAATCAACTCGCAAAACACAAAGTTACACCTAAAGAAGAGCAAGCCTACTGTTACACAGATGAAAAAGGAAATCTTCAAGGTGTAAATCTTGATCTTAAAGTTCGTCTTGCTTCAGTGACAAAACTTCTCACTTCACTATGGGCCGTAGAGGAATTAGGAATTGATTACCGTCACGATACGCGACTTTATGTTCGTGGAAAACACATGCACATTGCGGGATCATTCGATCCATTTTTAAGTAATGAAAAAATGTTGTTTCTTGTTTCACAATTGAACATGCTCGGATTCACTCATTTCGAAAAAATTACCTTTGATAAAAATCTTCTTATCAATCCAGCAGCTCAAACACACACAGATGAATATCCTCTCATTACAAGAGAATCAAATGCACGTAACTTGAGAACGTATTTCAATACATCTGGGTGGTCAGCGGTTTTCAAAGACGAATATAAGAGACTCGCGAAATTGGCGAAGGCCGGACGTTTTTTACCTGAAGTGACGATGAAAGTTGATTCTGTTGAATACGTAGACACAATTCCATTTAAAAAAGATGGTGAAGATGTTCGTATGCTTACATTAACATCACCAGAACTTTACAAATATCTTAAAGAAACAAACGTTAAGTCGAACAACTATTCTTCTCACACACTTTTTAGACAATTAGGTGGTGAAGCGAAGTTCGCAACATGGTTACAGAATCGTTATGGTCTAACGGCTGAACAAATTAGAATCTTCAACGGCAGTGGTCTTCCTTCAAGCATCAATGGCGTTCGTAAAGATAACTATGCAAGCTGTTCAATTGTGATGAACATGATTGAAGAATTAAAACTTTCTGCTGAAAGACAAGGCCGTGAACTTGAAGATGTTGTCGCCGTTCCAGGATCAGATCAAGGGACTTTCAGAAACCGTTTGAACTCTGCTGATCTTAAAAACTCATTTGTTGCTAAGACTGGAACATTAATGCACACGTCGACTCTTGCAGGAGCAATGAGCACTGTAAAAGGATTCAGCTTCTTTGGTGTTTTCAATATGACGACTCAAATTGAACCGGCAAAAGCTGTTCAAAACTATATGGTAGGAACGTTGATGGCGGAAATGGGTGGCCCAAAAGTTTTCAACTATACAGTCGAAGGTTTTCACTCATACCACAAAGATGAAAACGTGAAGAATCTTGAGGATCTTCTAGAAGAAGAATCTGACTTCTCTCCTATCGAAGGACAACTTTACTAAGATGATTTCAAAGCGGCTTTTTTAAGCCGCTTTTTTTTTGCTTCTTTCTTTAAGAAACTCAATAACGGCCGGAAGAACTGAAAGAATAATGATGGCCACCATGACAAGTTTGAAGTTCTTTTCAACAAATGGCAGTGAACCAAAATAGTAGCCAAGTGTTGTGAATGAATAAATCCAAAGAACAGCACCAATCACATTGTAAGTCATGAAGTCGCGATACTTCATCGATCCAATACCTGCAACGAAAGGAGCAAATGTTCGCACGATCGGAACAAAACGAGCGATGATAATGGTTTTTCCACCATACTTTTCATAAAACGCATGTGCTTTCATGAGATGCGATTTTTTTAGATAAACTGAATCTTCACGGTCGAAAACTTTTGGTCCCAAATATTTTCCAATCGCGTAGTTCAATGAATCGCCAATGATGGCCGCGAAAAGAAGTAATGTCGTAATTGACCAATAATCGAATGATCCTTTGGCGGTGAAAGCGCCAATGGCAAATAGAAGTGAATCACCAGGAAGAAACGGCATAATCACGATACCCGTTTCAACAAAAATAATCAGGAATAAAATGATCGACGTCCAGCCTTGGTAAGTCTGGATGAGTTCTGCAAGATGTACGTCAATATGAAGAATGAAATCGATCAGAGTCTTAATTAAATCCATTTGTGCTCTTATTTTGAAAATGTGTTAGCTAGGGTTTGAACCAACAGCGTGGACGCGTTCCTAGTTTAGTTTCATCATTACAATGCCCAATTTTTGCATCTTCATCTGATGTTAACATCGATGAAGGAACAGTACAAAGAGCACCTTGATAAACAGTATCGAGACGACATTGAGGACGAGGATAATCATTCGTGTTCGTCCCTTTCACTTCTCGAGTATCAGGAGTCTCAATGCTGACTTTGTGTTTTGTCGTTGGAAGTTCATTGAGGAACTGACCGAAAGCGATACTCGCTAATTGAGTACGGATACAAACTTTGATGTCTTTAAAATTTTTGTGAGTCGCTGAACAATCTGTCACGGCTTTGTGAGGAATTGTGGCATCGATGGAAATTTCTTCATAAGAAAGTTCTTCGTAATATCTTTTTAAACATTTTGAAGTGGCCCAATAGTCAGCTTGTCCTTCAGCTGATGGCCAGCCGTTGTATAAAAAGGTACGTGGAGCGCCCCCTAAGTGGTGGCCTAGTTCATGACAAACGATAAGTGCGAATGAATCTCTCGTCATTCCTTTGGCGCGAGCGATCCCACCTGGAATAAAAATATTCCAAGATTCAACTTCGCGGGTAGCATAGGCATTAACAGTTCCATCCTGCCAATCAGAGACGACAACCAGATCGTATCCACTCTTGGCCTTGATGACGGGTGCATAGATTTTTTTAAGGATAGAAACAACGCGAACGAAATCAGCTTCAGTGACCGAATTATCAGAATCTTTCGGATTCACTTCGCTCGCCGGAATATTCATGTCATTGTCAGGAATAGCTGGCATTTTTGGCAGTGCGGCCTCTACCGAAAAGATCGATAAAACCACAAAAAGACAGAGTGAAAAAAGCGATAACTCAATTTTTTTCATAGGCGCGCAGTCTATGAGAAAAGCCTCGGAACGTCATTAAAAAAGAATTGCCGGAAAGACCCAAAGCACCTAAAACTAGATTCCATGAAGAAACTATTAGTCTTACTCACAATACCTTTTAACTCTTACGCACATTGTCCAGCGTCTCTAAAGGCGGAAAAAGTCTGTTTTATGCTGGAATCCAACTTAGTCTATGTTTATGACCATAAATTAGAGCACAACGGGCCTTATAAAGACCTCGTGGCCCCAGTCGTTTTTAAGAATGAAAAAGGAGAAGTCTTGAAGACCTCAAAAGCGGCCCCCGGGATTTACAAAAGCGAAAGCGCAACTCCTCACAACAAAGTGCTGATTTAAGCTGGACCTCAAAAAATTTCTGTTCTTAAAGAAAAATCTTAGGCCTTTCGAGTCACATCATTGAAGCGCACAGGACTTTCATAATCAGGTAATTGTCCTGCCTGAATGTTAACGATAAGACTAGGAGTGAGAAGTTTTGGTGTGGGAAGAGATTGATCTCTTGTCACTCTGAACTCTACATATTGATCTTTCGTCGTCTCAGTTTTCAAATGAATATTTTCTTTTTTACTGCGAGCAATCGTCGTTTCAAATCGCAAGTCTCTTCCACCTGGTTTGTAGTCGTGGCCAACAAAAACGCGAGTTGAATCTGGAAGAGCATAAATTTTTTCATGAACCGAGTGATAAAGTTTTTCTGCACTTCCATTCGGAAAATCACATCTCCCCGTGCCGCTGTCTTCAATAAAAAGAGCATCGCCTGTAAAAAGAGCATCTCCAATGAGATAACTCATGCACGCTGGTGTATGACCTGGAGTAGAAAGGGCCTTAAACGTCAGTGATCCAAATGTCATCACCTCACCATCTTGGATAAGATGATCAAACTGACGTCCATCAACAGGAATATGGGAGTCGAGTTTTAAAAGATCTTTGAAAGTCTTTTGAACAAGCGTGATTTTCTCTCCAATAAAAACTTTTAGCATAGGAAAATCGCGTTTGAGGAAATGAGCACCTGATAAATGATCAGCATGCACATGTGTTTCAAGACAAGCATGAAGATTTAATTTTTTTGCATGAATAAAATCTGTGATGATTTTAAGGTGAGCATCATCGACGTTTCCACTTTCAAGGTCATAATCCAGTACGGGATCAATGACTATTGCATCAAGTGTGTTTTCATCGAAAACAACATAGGAAAGCGTTGACGTTTTTGTGTCATAAAAATGTTGAATCATCATGATTAATTCCTCTGCAAATAAATTTAGCAGTCTTCATGATTATCGACAATAATCATCACACTGCATAGATATTTTGTGAGCTGGCTTTTGAAGGTTTTCTTGGCTATATTTTGCGCCATGGAAGATTTAAACCCTTATCTCGAAGAACTCATTCTCAAATATAAATCCAATAATGATGGACACCTGGCCGATTACATTCCGGAACTCGCCAAAGTCTCGCCTGACCTTTTCTCTCTCGCTGTTGTGACAAGCGATGGAAAGATTTTTAAAGCAGGTGATTATAATCAGACTTTTTCGTTGCAGTCGACGTCCAAGCCATTCTTATATGCCATGGCCTTGCAGCATCTCTCGCGCGAATTCCTGCTTACGAAAGTGGGTGTTGAGCCAACAGGTGAAGCTTTCAACTCCATTGTTGAATTAGAAAAACACACGCATCGCCCTTATAATCCTATGATCAATTCAGGCGCGATTGCTGTTTCGAGTTTTATCAAAGATACACCGACTGAAAAACGTCTTGATCGCGTTCTCAATCTCTTTTCAGATCTTGCCGGTAAAGAAGTTTCAATAGATGAAAATATTTTTCAAAGTGAAAGACTAACTGCTCATCGCAATCGTTCTATTGCACATCTGTTAAGACATTTTTCAATAATTGAAGATGATATCGAAGCCTCGCTCGATTTGTACTTTCAGCAATGCTCAATTCTCGTCAATACCGTTGATCTCGCCATGATGGGTGCCACACTTGCTAACGGTGGCGTGCAGCCAAAGACGGGCAAACGAGTCTTGAACGAAGAATACGTTCCGGATATTTTAAGTTTGATGTTCACGTGTGGGATGTATGATACCGCAGGTGAATGGGCCTATAGTGTCGGGCTTCCAGCGAAAAGTGGTGTGAGTGGTGCTCTCTTTTGTGTCGTTCCAGGCAAACTTTGTCTGGCCGCCTACTCTCCGCTTATCAATCATCATGGCCACTCTCTTCGTAGTGTCAGCGCGATAAAGGATTTTGTTCAGCGTTTTAAGCTTAATATGTTTTTAGGATCAACGCCCAACAAGGAAGAGTGATGACCAAAATTCCGGTCGATCGCATTCACATATTCATTCAGCTTGAGCCTTATCTCACGCTGGCGCTTGCCATCTTAGGTGCATGGCTCTTCTATTCTTTTTTATTAAAGAGAATTAGTGCCCGACGACACATTACTCTTCGCCGTCGTTTCGTTAAAACGATTCTCTACTTAACATTATCAGCAATGATGGCCGGCTTTCACTGGATCATGCTGGAATCCGACATCAAAGATTTCTATACTCTGCGCTTTAACAATTTTATCGCTCTTATTGCTTTTATTGTTCTCGTTACTGTCGCGATTCGTCTGTCACAAATTTATGTCTACCTCTATCTCTTCTTTTCTAATATTCGCACAGGCGTTCCTCGTTTAATCGCCAATCTTTTTACGCTTCTTTTTTCTTCTGTATTGATTGCCTGGTTGGCCGCAGAAGTTTTCGGAATTCATCTTGCGACTGTGCTTACAACTTCGGCCATCTTCACTATTGTTCTCGGACTTGCCCTTCAAGATACGCTGGGAAATCTTTTTTCTGGCGTGGCCATGCAGATCGAGCGACCTTTTCAAATTGATGATTGGGTTGAAATCCAATCAGGCGGAGAAACCTGGATTGGTCAGGTTTATGAGATTACCTGGAGGGCCACTTCCCTAGTTGGCTTCACGGATCAACTCATTATCATTCCCAATAAAACGCTGGCCCAAAGTCAGATCACAATATTTTCCCATCATCACAAATCACCAATGTTGACTCATCAGTTTCGCTTACGTTTTGAATCGGACATAGATGAAGCTAAAGATGCTGTTATGGCCGCAGTGAAGGCCGTTGATGAAGTTTTGCATGATCCTCCTCCTAAAGTTCTTCTCACTGATGTTACCGAATCTTATATTTTCATTAAGGTTTTTTTCTCCTTAAGAGATTACGGAAAAAAAATTGAAGCCACTGATCACGTGATCAGCAATGTGCTTGAGGCCTTTGCCTCTAAAAAAATCAAAACTGGAACGAACGTCATTAGGGCCGCTGACTGGCCGGATGACCGCTTCTCTATTCAGGCAGAAGTTCCCCCTCAAGCGACCACTCCTACAGGCCCAACTGTCCTAAGTTAGGAGGGGGTTGCACCAAATCCCGAAGGGGAGTACCATTACTATATGTCTATCGTCGTAGTTGACCAGGGTGCTGAGCTCTTTTGGTTCGTAAGTAATGCCTTACTTCAAGACGAAATACCTCTCAAGCACGTCAAAACCATTCCTATGAGTGAAGAACTCATTCTTAAAGAGCTTCCAAAACTTGTTGTTTTGAACGGTGATGATAAATCATTGGGTCCGGCCGCATTTATCGCTAAAATGCGCAATCACGTTTTTGCCCGAAAAACGATGTTCATTGTCATCACTGCTGACACCACACCGGAGTATAAAAAGTCTCTTATCATTGCGGGTGCCAGTCAGATTCTTTATCGTGGCAACCAACAAAATCCTTCGCCCAAATTTTTTCGTTCAATGATTAAATGGTTTCTCGATACAAAAAATCCTGATTCAAATCTTATCGACTTTAAACCGGCCGATTTTCCTGAACAGGCAGACTTCACGACATTTGGACGGATAGGATGGATCACCAGCAAAAAGTGTATGATTGAAGTTAATGTGGATCTCTCCCCAGGACAGACCATTGAATTCAACTCTCCTCTTTTTGAGGAACTCAATATTAAAGGTGCAAAGATCACCGTTAACGAAAAAAACAAAGTTGGACGTTACTATCAATACGCGAACTCTCTTGAATGCACGATCAATTTTGCTGATCAATTCAAAGATCCAAGAAAACTGGAAGCGTGGATCGCGAACAATCTCGACATTTCAAAACCTAAAGCAGTCAAGCTTCTCTACTTTGAACCTGATGGTGACGAAAGAGAAAAAATAAAAAGAATGGTGAAGGCCGAAAAACGCTACTGCGCTCGCGGCTTTTCCCACATTGATGATTTCCTCGAAGACCTCGAGTATCAGCTCCCACAGCTCATTCTGGTTAATAGAAAACTCATTCAAGAAAACAAAGCAAAGTTTGAAACGATCAAAAATTTTTTGAAAAAACATGTTTGTTACTGCGTGACCTATGATCCGGAAAATTTAACCAATGTCGAAGATTTTAAAAAGGCCTTTGATTTCGCACTACACTCTTCGCTTCCGATCGATAGTAATCTTCTTGATTCAATGGTGGCTAAACTTGAAGCGAAGATGCAGCCTAACGAAAGTGAAAGTGTGACGATGCCTAAAGTGTTTTTTAATAAACACTCACCCTACAGTAAAATCTCAGTTTGTTCTTCTTGTCAGATTAAGCAGATCGCACTTTCAGGAGCGATCGTCGAATTTCCATTTGCCCTAAGTCCGTACTGCGCATTTGAACTTGCGTCTTCGGCCTTTTCTTATATCAATTTACATCGTGTTCAATACGCACGAAATTTCATAGGAAGAAACACGGCCGGCGGGTATTCGCACCAATGTGTCTTTATCGGTCAGACTTTTGCGGACAATGAAATTCTTAAAGGAACTATCGAACAGATCACTCAACTCGGTTACGAGAAGTGGCGCCATCCTGAGAAAGAAAGTTAATGTAAAGTTGTTCAACTTTGCTTCGGGCCCAAGGCGTTCGTCTTAAAAAAGTTAAACTTGATTTCACACTCGGATCTTTCTTAAAACAATTGATGTCAATCAACTCTGCAAGTCCATCAAAACCATAATGAGCGACGAGTTCATTAAGAATTGATTCAAGAGTTTTTCCATGAAGTGGATTATTGTTATTTGCCATGAAGAGTATCCAACATTGTATCGAGCATTTTTTTTAGCGATTCTTTTTCACCACGCAAACGTGCGACTTGAACACCACCCTGAAGTGTCGCCATGATCCAGTCGGCTGCCACGTCAGACGCTAAACTTTTTTTAATCGTACCTTCTTTTTTTCCCTGATCAATAGTTTTAATCAGCCAGTCTCTTTGCAGCTGATGAAAATCACGGCTCTTCTTTTTAATTTTAGCTGTGACGGTATGATAGTCTGAACTGAAAACTCCTAGCGGACAAATCATGTGGTTTTTTTCAGTGAGCTTCATAAAACCCTTTACCATCTTCTCTAGTTTTTCTTTTGAAGTAAGAGCTGAAACGCGCTCCACCCAGGCCTTATAACCCTCTTCATAGTCCTTTATGAGGGCGAGTCCCATGTCTTCTTTAGATGCGAAGTAATAATGGAGTGAAGCTTTTTTTATGCCCAGAGCATCGGCGATGGTCTGAAAACTAAAGCCATTGAATCCCATCGTTTGCAGATAGGTTTTGGCGAGCTCAAGTGCCTGTGTTTTGGTGTCACTATTGCTTTTAGTTTTCATAAGGTGTATTCTACCTACCGATAGGTAGATTGTCAATTACAAGGATGAAAATATGCAAAACAGAGCTTTTAAACCTGTGGCGATCCTCGGAGGAAGCCGCACTCCTTTTACGAAATCGTTTTCTCATTTTAGCAAGACATCGAATAAAGAGCTCATGACGGCGACGTTAAAAAATCTTGTTCAAAAAACAAATCTTAAAGGCGTTCAACTTGGTGACGTAGCTCTGGGAGCGGTTATGAAAAACGCAGAAGACTGGAACCTCACACGCGAGTGTGTTCTGGAATCAGGTCTTCATCCGCATACTCCCGGATATGATGTGCAACGAGCTTGTGGAACAGGTTTAGAAACGGCTGCGCAAATCGCTCTTAAAATTGCGGCCGGACAAATCGACAGTGGTATCGCTGGGGGATGTGATACGAACTCGGATATCGCGGGTGTTCTTCCCCACGAATTTTCCTGGATCATGATGGAGTTCCAAAAAGCTCCAACGCTTATGAAAAAAATTCAACTCCTCACTGAATTTCGCCCCCAATATTTAAAACCACAATTTCCTGTAGTGCAGGAACCCCACACTGGACTCTCGATGGGAGAGCATTGCGAATTAATGGTGAAAGAATGGAAAATTTCCCGCGCTGATCAAGACAAGCTTGCTTATGAATCACACTTAAATGCGGCCCGTGCTTATGATCGTGGCTTTCATCAGGATCTTCTATTTGATTTCAAAGGACTCAAAAAAGATTCTATTCTTCGTCCGGATACAACAATTGAAAAACTGGCGAAACTAAAACCAGCGTTTGATAAAACAGATAAAGGAACACTAACAGCTGGAAACTCAACTGCACTTACAGATGGTGCTTCTGCCGTTCTCCTGGGTTCAGAAGAGTTTGCTAAAAAACATAATCTTCCGGTGCTCGCCTACTTTGTTGATGCTGAATATTCAGCAGTTGATTTTGTTAAAGGTGAAGGGCTTCTTATTGCGCCGACATTCGCTGTTGCTAGACTTCTTCAGAGAAATGGTCTCACCCTTCAAGATTTTGATTTTTACGAAATTCACGAAGCGTTTGCTGGTCAAGTTCTCTGTACACTTAAAGCGTGGGAGTCGAAAGAATACTGCGCGCGCATGGGACTTGATCACGAACTCGGTGCTATTGATCGAGCAAAACTCAACGTCAACGGTGGATCACTTGCTCTAGGGCATCCTTTCGCTGCTACTGGTGGGCGAATCATAGCTTCACTTGCAAAAGCGCTTAACGAAAAAGGGAAAGGTCGCGGACTTATTTCTATCTGTACAGCAGGTGGGATGGGTGTTGCTGCGATTATCGAGCGATAGTTTTAATGAAAAAACATTTACCGAAAATTTTTAAATTTTTATCTGCAGTCTCACCTAAATTATCGGCGAGATTTGCGATAAAAATATTTGCTACTCCTACTCGTATCCCGCGTCCTGAATCAGAACGCGAGATGTTCGAGCGAGCGCGAGTTTATAAACTTTCAAGTGGTATCGCCGCCTTTGAATGGGGAAATCCCGAAGGCCCTCTAGTGATGCTCGTACATGGCTGGAATGGTAGAGGCACTCAGCTCTCACCTTTTGCTCGCCCACTGGAAAAAGATTTTCGTATTGTCGCTCTCGATGGACCTGGACATGGTGATTCTCCCGCAGGCCCGAATGGTATGACGAATCCTGTTCACTACGCTCAATTTATTATTGATTCTCAACATGAGCTCGACTCGCGCGGAGCTGTAAGTGTAATCGCCCACTCATTTGGTGGTGGATGTTCCGTACTGGCCGCTTCTCGCGGATTAAAAACTAAATCATTAGTGCTTGTTGCCTCACCTGCCTTTTATGATCGTGTAGTAGATTTTTTTGCGAAGGGATTGAACCTCTCAGAAAAAACAAAAGAATATTTTATTCAAAATATTATTGCTCTCACCCACCTTCACCCACGCGAACTCAACATTGGTTTGATTGGTTCAAAACTCAATCTTCCTCTGTTAGTCGTTCACGATAAAGGT
>CBIHOP010000047.1:0-13331 GCA_966211385.1 uncultured Bacteriovorax sp. | reverse complement strand
GAGGAAGATGTTCCTGCTGCCGGAATGGTGACAGGGATTGGTCGCGTTCATGGTGTAGAATGTTTGTTTGTCGCAAACGATGCCACTGTAAAAGGCGGAACTTATTTTCCGATGACCGTAAAAAAACATTTACGTGCTCAGGAAATCGCGATGGAAAATCACCTGCCGTGTATTTATCTTGTCGATAGCGGTGGAGCATTCCTTCCAAAACAAGATGAAGTCTTTCCAGACAGAGATCACTTCGGACGCATTTTTTATAATCAAGCACAGATGAGTGCGAAGGGCATTCCGCAAATCGCGGTTGTTCTTGGATCATGTACAGCTGGAGGCGCTTACGTTCCAGCGATGAGTGATGAAACAGTTATCGTTAAAAATAACGGAACAATCTTTTTAGGTGGACCTCCATTAGTTCAAGCAGCGACAGGTGAAATTGTATCAGCAGAGGATCTTGGTGGTGCTGATGTCCACACACGCGTGAGTGGAGTAAGTGATCATTTTGCTAACGATGAAGAAGAAGCTTTTTTTATCACTCGTAACATTATTGAAAATTTAAACTTTAAATCTCCAGGGAAAATGCAGGGACTTCGTGAAACAAAAAGTGAAGTAAAGCCACCGAAATATTCGATGGACGACATTTACGGAATTATTCCGAAAGATACGCGCAAGCCATTTGATGTTCGCGAAATCATCGCTCGTCTTGTTGACGGCAGTGAGTTTCATGAATTCAAAGAGCGATACGGAAACACTCTGGTCACAGGTTTTGCGCGCATTCATGGTCATCAAGTAGGGATCGTGGCCAACAATGGTATTCTTTTTTCGGAGAGTGCTCAAAAAGGCGCACACTTTATTGAACTGTGTGGACAAAGAAAAGTTCCACTTCTTTTTTTACAAAACATCACAGGATTCATGGTTGGCCGCCAGTATGAAAATGAAGGCATCGCTAAGCATGGAGCAAAAATGGTAACGGCCGTTTCCACTGTGCAAGTTCCAAAACTCACCGTCATCATCGGTGGATCTTTCGGTGCTGGAAACTATGGAATGTGTGGACGAGCTTACAGTCCACGATTCTTGTGGATGTGGCCGAACTCGCGCATCTCTGTCATGGGTGGAGAGCAGGCAGCGAAAGTTCTCTCAACAGTCAGACAGACAGGTCTAAAAGCATCTGGCAAAAAAGAAATGACTGCAGATGAACTGGCCGCTTTTGAAAAACCAATTTTAGACAAATATGAAGTAGAAGGAAGTCCATACTACTCGAGTGCTAGATTGTGGGATGATGGTGTTATTGATCCTGCTCACACGAGAGATTTATTAGGTCTAGCGCTCGCAGCTTCTCTCAACTCAGGAATCGGTGAGAGTAAGTTTGGCGTTTTCAGAATGTAGGTTAAATATGAATTACAAATTAGATATTGATCAAAGAGGAGTGGCGACACTCACATTAAACAGGCCTGAACTTCACAATGCTTTTAACGATGAGCTTATTGCTGATCTCACGGCTTGCTTGAATGATTTAGAAAAAAAGAAAGAAGTTCGTTTGCTTGTTTTAACAGGTGAAGGGAAATCGTTTTGTGCCGGCGCAGATCTTAACTGGATGAAGCGCATGAAAGAATATTCAGAAGCAGAAAACATTGCAGACTCACAAAAGCTTGCTGAGCTTTTTAAAACTCTCAATAGCTTTACTCGTCCAGTGATTGGAAAAATCAATGGAAGTGCATTAGGTGGTGGAGCAGGATTAGTAGCGTGTTGTGATTATGTCATTGCTGTTGATCAGGCGATGATTGCTTTTACTGAAGTTCGTCTGGGACTTCTACCAGCAGTTATTTCTCCTTTCGTGATTGCAAAAATTGGCGAGAGTCATGCTCGCGCAACATTCCTAAGTGGAGCAAAAATTTCCATGAGCAGAGCTTTCGTGATGGGGCTTGTTCATCAAGTAACGACAGCAGAAATGCTGGATGCTGAAGTGGAAAAAACAATCGCTGACTTTTTGTTAGCTGGACCTCTAGCGGCCGTGAAAGCAAAAGAATTAGTGGCCACTGTCGTTCGTAAACCTAATATTGAAGAAGCTAGAGACTATACTTGTAAAATGATTGCTAAGGCACGTGCAAGCGATGAAGGCCAAGAAGGCATGAGCGCACTTTTAGAAAAACGCAAAGCGAGCTGGTATTAATTATGAGAAAACCAATTACAAAAATTTTAATTGCTAATCGTGGAGAGATCGCTCTTCGTGTGATTCAAACATGTAAAGAGATGGGAATCAAAACTGTCACGCTTTACACTGATGAAGAAAAAGATCTTCCTCATGCAAGTGCAGGTGATGAAACTTTCAATCTTGGGACTGGTGCTTTAAAAGACACTTATCTCAATCAAGAGAGAATCATCGAAATCGCTAAACGTTCTGGCGCAAATGCCATCCACCCAGGTTACGGTTTCCTTTCTGAGAAAGCGGCCTTTGCTAAAAAAGTGCGTGATGCCGGATTAATGTTCATTGGACCTAGTCCTGAGGCCATTGATCTGATGGGTGATAAAAAAACATCAAAAATTAAAATTCAAGAATTAGGTGTTCCTTCTATTCCTGGTTACCATGGTGACAACCAAGATATGAAACACCTTATCACTGAAGCAAAGAAAATCGGTTATCCGGTTCTCATTAAAGCTTCTGCTGGCGGTGGTGGAAAAGGAATGCGTATCGTTCACCAAGAAAGTGAATTTCAAGATGCGCTTGAAGGTGCAAAACGTGAAGCACTCAATGCTTTTGGTGATGAGACGGTACTCTTAGAAAAATATATTACATCTCCTCGTCACATTGAAATTCAAGTGATGAGTGATACACACGGAAACCACTGCCACTTGTTTGAGCGTGAATGTTCGATTCAACGTCGCTACCAAAAAATCGTTGAAGAATCTCCAAGCCCTGCAGTTTCTCCAGAACTCCGAGCGAAGATGACGGAAGCCGCGGTTAAAATCACTCGTGGAATTAATTACGAAGGTGCAGGAACAGTTGAACTCATTCTTGATACGGATGGGAGTTTTTATTTCCTCGAAATGAACACTCGTCTTCAAGTTGAGCATCCTGTAACCGAGATGGTAACAGGATTAGATCTTGTTCGCCTGCAAATCATGGTCGCTCAAGGCGATAAACTTCCATTTAAGCAAGAAGACCTTAAACAAAAAGGTCATGCGATTGAAGTACGTTTATACGCTGAAGATCCTGATAATGATTTTCTTCCAAGCATTGGCACCATTAAAAAAATTGGAAAAACGACAGTTCGAGATACACGTTTAGATTGCGGTTACCGCGATGGAAATGAAGTTTCGATTTCATTCGATCCGATGCTCGCAAAACTCATCAGCTGGGGTGAAAACCGCACTGTCGCTGCTCAAAAGCTGAATCTCGCTTTGAATGATGTTCTTTTCCTCGGAGTAAGAACGAATCGCGATTACTTGAAGCGCATTCTTACTTTGCAAGAGTATCATGACGGAAAAACTTACACTCACTTCGTTAAAACCTACGAAGATAAATTAAAAGCAAAAAATCCAACAGGTGAGCAGAAAGCATTGGCCCTTGCGGCTTTTCTTTTAGCTTCTAAAAAAGGTAGTGATGTTTCGACTCGCAATGAGTCTCTCAACACCTGCCCATGGACGAGCCTTTCTGGCTTTAGGAATATTTAAATGAAAAAACAAATACAATTAAATGAAGAGCTCATTGACGTTGAAATCAAAGATCACGGACCAAAATTCGTTCTTTTTTCGATGGATGGAGTTGAATACGCAGTCAATCTTGCGGCCGACTATGATGGTGTGATGACGTTGAATCAAAACGGCACAAATCACAGAGTCACTTCAGTTGAAACTCACTTTGTCGTTGATGGTGTTGAATTCAACATCGAAGCGCCTAAGCGCGGAAGAAATAAATCAAAAGGCGAAGGCCATCATCAAATGGTTTCTCCAATGCCTGGAAAAATTCTGAAAATTTTTGTGGAGCCTGGAGCTGCCGTTGAAGTGGGAACTCCACTTCTTGTTATGGAAGCCATGAAAATGGAACACACCATTCGCGCCAATAAAAAAGGCGTTGTGGAAGCGGTACTCGCGCGTGTTGGAGATCAAGTTCAAGGCGGCGTGGAGCTTGTTAAGATAGGATAGTTATGTTCAAGCAATTGCCTAAAAAAGTTCGCATTGTTGAAGTTGGTCCCCGTGATGGACTTCAAAATGAAAAAACGATTGTCTCGCTCGAAGATAAAGTAGCTTTTATCAAAATGCTTGCCGATGCAGGTCTGCATGAAATTGAAGCGACAAGTTTCGTTCGTGCGGAAAAAATTCCACAAATGAGTGATGGTTCTGAGTTGTTTAAAACTCTCGCCGGTGTCGATTCACTGAAAAAAACACAACTAATTTCTCTCGTTCCCAACTTAAAAGGTTTTGAACTAGCGAAAGCAGCAGGTGTAAAAGAAATTGCGATTTTTACTTCTACATCAAATACTTTCAATCAAAAAAACATCAACGCGACTATTGAAGAATCTATGGTGCGACTTGAAGAAGTGATGAAGGAAGCAAACAATCATAACATGCGTGCTCGTGCGTATGTCTCAACGGTTTTTGGCTGTCCCTATGAAGGTAAAACAAGTTTAGAAACCCTGAAAAACCTTGTGACACGCCTAAAGGCCTTAGGTGTTTATGAAATTTCGTTAGGGGATACAATCGGTATCGCCAATCCACTCCAAGTGCGAGAGACAATCGAATTTTTGAAAAAAGATTTTGATCTTTCACTCTTTGCCATGCACTTTCACGACACGCGCGGAATGGCCGTGGCCAATATCCTCACAAGCTTAGAAATGGGCATGACGAGCTTTGATTCATCGGCCGCAGGTCTTGGTGGCTGCCCTTATGCGAATGGGGCATCAGGCAACGTCGCAACTGAAGATCTCTATTTCTTGTTTTCATCGATGGGAATTGAGACAGGTATTGATATCGAAAAACTTTCAAAGGCATCTTCATTCATTCTCAGTAAATTGAATAAAGAAAGCGGATCAAAATTTCTGAAGGCCTATTTAGCTAAATAGGCCGTTCAAAAATCATTAAATTATTTAGAGTGAACTTCTGCAAAGGCAAGAACAACAGATACAGCTTCATCAACAGAGAGTTCGCTGTTTTGTTCTAAAACTCTTTCTACGTGGTGAGCAAGAATAAGGCTCATTTCCCCAGTCTGAAGATAATTTTGAGCATCACTTTCAACCGCGATGGCGATAGCTTTCATATTTAATGAAGCTGACGTTCCAACCGAAGTTCCCGCAGTCGGATTACCTACTGACGATCCAGCTGATGAACCAGCAAGTGTCACCGCCATTCCAGCACTTGATACGAATGGATCTGTGTAACCTAATGGTCCAACAGTATATGGACCGTTTTTCCCCATTCCCGATTCGTAAGCGAAAGCTGAACCAAGTGATAATAGCATAGCGATTGTTAAGATCTTTTTCATTTGAGACTCCTGCAGTTGTTGTTTAGTTGCAGGTCATTTATCATAATTAAGAATTCTCACTACATTTCCTGAAAAAATTACGGAGTCACCATGGCGTTTTATGACCAAAATTTTGCTCACCTTGAAGTTCGTGTAAAAAATTCTCATCAATTATGGGTGACTTTAAATAATCCCGATCAAATGAACGCCATTACCAATGAAATGATTGATTCGCTGACGAGAGTGATGGCCCATGCGGATTTTGATCCGGCAATACGAGTTGTGGTGCTAACAGGTGCGGGGAAGAGTTTTTGCGCTGGTGGCGACATTAAGGCGATGGAAGAAAAAACGGGAATGTTTGCGGGCGAAAGCAATGAGCTTCGCAGCCGTTATCAGCATGGTATTCAGCGAATTCCTCAGTGTATGGATAATTTGAGCGTACCCGTCATTGCTCTGGTTAATGGGCCGGCCATCGGTGCGGGATGTGATCTTTCGATGATGTGTGATTTGCGAGTCGGTGGTTCAAAGGCCCGCTTTGCTGAAACAGTCACGCGTATGGGACTGGTGCCAGGTGAGGGCGGAACATTTTTTCTCCAAAGAGTCGTTGGCTACTCCAAGGCCATGCAGATGTTTTTGACAGCTCAAAGTTTTGAAGGAAAAGCTGCACTTGATTTTGGTTTACTGAATTTTTTATTCGAAGATTCAGAACTAATTGCTGAAACAGAAAAGCTCGCTGATAAAATTTGTAGTCTTGCTCCTGTTGCTCAAGCGCTTACAAAGAAGGCCATGCGTGCTTCTTATTTACATGATCTTCAAACTTCACTCGATATGCTTGCAAGCTTCCAGGGAATTTCTCAAAGAACAAGTGATCATTTTGAAGCGATCAAATCATTTAAGGAAAAGCGTGATCCAAAATTTTTAGGTGTTTAGTTGACATAGCAAAACAGATAGTTGGACAATTAATTATACATGAAAAAGTTTTCTGTCATTCTGTGCTCGCTGATGCTGTCATCATGCTCAAGCTTGGAATTTAATACCAATGGGACAGAACCTTTTTATGTGAGTGCTCATCCTGGTAGTGATCGCATTGTGGAGCTGACTAAAACCAAAGATTTTTATCTTTGGGGAACTCTTCCCGCGACACAAGATTTTAATCTTCAAGATGAGACAAAAGGCGAAGGACTTTACAACCCTTCGTACGTGATTCTCGAACAAAGATTTAGTTGGAAAAATATTTTTTACGCCGTTTTCACTCTAGGGATGTACACACCAACAGATTATAAGGTGACCCTCCTGAGCAATGGAGATGGAAAGTGAAAAAAGGTCTGTTGTTAATGACCGCATTTTTCCTCACCTCGTGTGGATCAATAAGAGTTGTCCCTAAAGGTTGCAAAACCGAAGCAACCTACGGAGCAAATCCTCTTTCAACCCGCGAAGTGACTTACCAGGAACTGGAAGAACAAAAGAATCAAAGCATTGTTAAAAAAAGTTTTACTGTTTTTAAAGATACCGACGTTCGCATCAAAGATTTATTGGAAGAAGCGAACATGAAATGCGAAGACCTAAAAAAACTAAGAGTAAGCATCAAAACATCTTGGTTTGTCTTCAGAGAAGTCGAAATCAAAGCAATCAGACGTTAGGTTGGCCAAGGACAAGGCGAGCAAAATTCATCAAGAGTGAGTAAGGGCCAAGGACGGCCCTTTTTTTTTAATTCCTTTCGATAAGCACCAAATTGCGTCGTCGTTTTCGCCCTCGCAGTACTCGTTGTACGGCTTCGGGCGAACTCCTAGCACTTTGGTACTTCTCGAAAGGAATTAGTAAGTTTCGATAAGCACCAAATTGCGTCGTCGTCTCGCCCTTGCAGTACTAAAGTACAGCTGCGGGCGATCTCCTAGCACTTTAGTGCTTCTCGAAAGGAATTAATCATCCAAGGAGTCTAGGAGGTTGGAGAAGAAGCTCTTTTTGTAGTCGGTGGCCTCTTCTTCCGTGAGGTGGCCGAATGTTGTTCGGTCCTGTTCGATGTAGAGAGATTGTTTTTCGAGTTCGTTGATGAAGCGAGATTTAAAGCGAGGGGTGTCCTTGCCGTAGAGTTTGCGCATTTTACAGTAAGTCATGACGAGTTTTTCTTGAGCGCGCGTGATTCCAACATATGCTAGGCGACGTTCTTCTGAAATGTCTTCGCCCATGGAAATTGTTCGTTTGTGTGGGAGAGTTTCTTCTTCCACGCCAATCATGTAGACAGTTTTGAATTCGAGTCCTTTCGATGAATGGAGAGTCATCAGAGTGACTTCGTTTTTACGAACATCACCATCTTCTTCATCGTTGGCGTCGTCTTTATCCTGTGAATCTTGGAGAAGGAGTCTTTCGACGAATAGTTTGAGATCGGCACTTTCTTTGTAGTAATTGGTGAAACGATTGGCCGATTCAATAAAGTGCATGACATCGTTTCTTCGGCGTTCAACTTGTTTAGCGTTGTCGTATTGTTTGTCGATGAAATTGAGATAATCAATTTCTTCAACAAGGGTAGAAATACCTTCGCTTAGTGATTGTTGTTTAAAAACACCTTTAAATTTACGGATCAGCTCCACAAATTTTGTAATGCTCGCTGATCGTTGGGGATCAAGGGCCGGGTATTTTTCCAGAGCATCGAAGAGCGGAATATTTTCTTCACTAGATTTTTTTAGATATTTTTCAAGCGTAGCATTTCCAATTCCGCGATGAGGAATATTGAGAATACGACGAATGGCCATTTGATCGCTTGGATTTAAAATGACGAACAAATAGCTCATCAAATCTTTAACTTCTTTTTTATCGTAAAACTTTTGCCCACCTATGATTTGATAAGGAACCTGACTCATACGAAGTTGATCTTCAATAGGAGGCGCCTGCGTATTACTGCGATAGAGAACTGCGATGTCGCCAAGGTGGCCGCCTGAACTTTGATGGCGAACAATGTCCTCGACTACCACTTCAGCTTCATGGTCAGTATCGGCCATGGACCAAAGAATGGGAATGTGTGAACTTGCTTTTTGAGACCACAGTGTTTTATCACGACGTTTTTTATTTTCTTTGATGACGTTGTTGGCGAGATCAAGAATGCTCGAGACAGAACGATAATTCTCTTCGAGTTTTACAACTTTCGCTCCAGGAAATGTTTTTTCAAATTCCAGAATGTTGGTGATATCAGCGCCTCTAAAAGCATAAATGGACTGATCATCATCGCCAACTACACAAAGGTTATCGTGAGTACTTGTCAGGTGACGGACAAGTTCAAACTGCAGGATATTTGTATCCTGATATTCATCGATCATGATGTATTTATATTTTTGAGAATAGGCTTTTGCGATATCCGGATTTTCTCGGAAAACTCTCAACGTTAGAAAGAGAATATCGTCAAAATCGATGGCATTAAAAAAGCGAAGTTTTTCCTGATAATAGCGATAAGTATATTCTGTTGCGTGATCGTAAGGATCTTCCGGATTAAAATGAACGGAGTCAGCAAAATCATTTTCGTTAATGCCCGCATTTTTTAGGAAACTAATTTTACTCTGTACATCTTTGTGATCGAATTTTTTATCCGCGTGATACAGTTTCAGAGCTTCACGAACAATCGCCAACTGATCGGATTGATCATAAATAGAAAAGTTCAGGTGGTACCCAAGTTTATCGATTTCTTTTTTGAGAATTCGTACACCCAGGGAGTGGAAGGTGAGAAGGGCCAGACCTTTTGATTTACGAGATCCTAAAAGTGTATGAACACGTTCTCTCATTTCTTTAGCGGCCTTATTGGTGAAACTTACTCCGAGAATACAATCCGTTTTGATACCCAGATTGTCCACCATATGAGCAATACGATAGGTGATGGTACGGGTTTTCCCCGAGCCAGCGCCCGCCAGAATAAGCACGGGCCCCTCGATGGTTTCCGCTGCTTCTCGCTGTTTGTCATTTAGTCCACTAAGCGAAATCATAAGCGAAAAGAGTACTAAACTTGGGTGAGACTTGCTATTATTTTTGGGCTAATATTTATGCATTCTTTTTCATTCGACAGTTTATCCAAAACGGAGATTCATATGCTTAAAAAAACGGCCAAAACTAAGGCCAAAAAACCTCTAAAAACAGCTCCTAAAAAGGCCGTAAAAAAAGTGACGAAAGTGTTGCCAAAACCAGTTTCTAAAGCAGTTGCAAAAGCAGTTACTTCTAAGAAAAAAGTTGTTGCTGCTCCTAAAAAAACAAATAAGCCGAAAACGGCAGTTGCCTCAAAAAAAGTTGTTGTGAAACCAGGGAATGATTTACTCGAATCACTTGTCGAACTTATTCGCGTGACTTCGGCCGTTCTTCCTGATGATGTCCAAAAAGTTATTTTGGAAGCTCTTCACCGTGAAGAAAAAAATACGACTGCTGAATACGCGATGAACATCATCAAAGCGAATATTGATTTAGCGATTAAAAAATCTCAACCGCTTTGTCAGGATACTGGAACAGTTCTTTTCTATGTTTATCACCCGGTGAATTTTGATCAGACTAAATTTACAGATGTGATTCACAAGTCTGTTGTGAAAGCGACTGAGAAAGGTTACCTCCGTCAAAACTCTGTTGATTCATTAACGGGAGAAAACTCAGGACTAAACATTGGACCAGGACATCCAAGCATTCACTTTCATCAACACAAAAAAAATACTGTAGAAGTTAAACTTATGTTGAAAGGTGGAGGATGTGAGAACGTTGGTGCCCAATATTCACTTCCACACACCGCTTTAGGTGCTGGCCGTGATCTCGATGGCGTTCGCAAAGTTATTCTCGATGCTGTTCATAAAGCACAAGGAAAAGGTTGTGGACCTGGAGTTCTGGGAATTTGTATTGGTGGCGACAGAGGAGCAGGTTACATCGAATCAAAAGAGCAGCTTCTTCGCACGCTTGATGACAAAAATGACAATGCTTCTTTAGCAGAACTTGAAAAAGAAATTGTAGAAACATCAAACAAGCTTGGAATTGGACCAATGGGATTTGGTGGTAAGACGACTCTTTTAGGATGTAAAATTGGAGCACTTAATCGTCTTCCAGCTTCATTCTTTGTTTCGATTTCTTATATGTGCTGGGCATACAGACGCCAGGGAATTGAGCTAGGTTCAAACAACAAAATTAAAAAGTGGCTTTACTAAAAAGAGGATCGCATGAACGCACTTAAAAAATTAAATTATCCATTCACACATGAACAAGTTCGCGATTTGAAAGTGGGAGACATGGTTCTCATCACAGGAAAACTTTTTACCGGAAGAGATGCCGTTCATAAACGTCTTCACGACGGTGTAAAGCCGCCTGTAGACCTCTCTAATCAAATCATCTATCACTGCGGTCCTGTTATCCTTCAAGATAAAAAAACGGGCAAATATCAGGTTACAGCAGCAGGACCTACAACATCTATTCGCGAAGAGCCTTATCAAGCTGACGTCATGAAAGACTACGGCATTGTGGGCGTTATCGGTAAAGGTGGAATGGGGCCAAAAACACTAGCGGGATGCAAAGAATACGGATGTGTTTATTTCCACGCAGTGGGTGGTGCTGCTCAGGTCCTTGCCGAAAAAATTGATTCAGTTGATGCTGTTCATTGGCTAGATCTTGGTTCGCCAGAAGCGATCTGGGAATTGTCGGTTACTGAGTTTCCTGTCGTTGTCACAATGGATGCGCACGGGAATTCACTGCATGCAGAAGTTGAATCAAAATCAAACGAAGCACTTAAAAACGTTCTCTAAAATTTAAAGTGAGTATGATCCATGGTTAACGAGGTTCTTTGGTCTCCATCTGAAAGTCGAATCAAACAATCAACCATGGATCAATTCCGCTTACATGTTAATCATACTTATCATCTGCAATTAAAAAATTATCACGAGCTACATGTCTGGAGCGTGAAAGAATCGGGTTCATTTTGGAAGGAACTCTTTTCCTTTTTTAAGATTCGCTACGAAGGTGAGATAGCTCCAGCAGTTTTAGACCGCTCATTTAAAACATACGGATGGTTTCCGAATGTTAAATTAAATTTTGCAGAAAATCTTTTGTTGAATGGTTCTGATCGCGACATCGCCTTGAAATTCTCCCATGAATCAGGAAAAACTCGCGAAGTGACGTATCACGATTTAAAAACAAATGTTGCAAGTATCAGTCATGCTCTTTCAAAAATGATGAAAGCAGGCGATGTACTGGCGGCCTACATGCCTAATATCCCAGAGACAGTCATGTCGATGCTCGCCACAACTTCTCTTGGTTGCATCTTCACTTCAACCAGCAGTGATTTTGGTGTCGCTGGTGTTCTCGATCGCTTTGGACAATCAAAACCTAAGGTCATTGTGGCCGCTATCGGATATGAGTATGGCGGAAAATATTTTGATCTTCATGATCGTTTAGTTGAAATTGAAAATGGTCTTACCGGAGTCGAACAACTCATCATTGTGGATTTTCTTGATAGAGGAGTTGATCTCTCCCGTTTTAAAAAGGCCGTATTGTGGAGTGATCTTCTTCACGAAAAGGCCGAACTCAAATTTAATCGAGTGCCGTTTCATTCTCCCTTATACATTATGTATTCTTCGGGAACGACAGGTAAACCGAAGTGTATCGTCCATTCTACAGGCGGAGTACTTCTTCAACATGTAAAAGAATTAGGTCTGCATTCTGATCTGACGAGAGAAAAAACAATTTCGTTTTTTACGACTTGCGGATGGATGATGTGGAACTGGTTAGTAAGTTCACTCTATTTTGGATCAAAGATTGTTCTTTATGAAGGATCACCGGCCCACCCAAGCCCACAGGCCTTTTTTGAAATTATTAATCGTGAAAAAATAAATATCTTTGGAACATCTCCAAAATTTTTAAAGGCGATGGAAGACACGACTGCTCGTTTTGAAAATGGATTTCCAACTTTGGAAACACTTCTTTCAACTGGTTCACCACTTCTTCCTGAGCAATATGATTACGTTTACAAAAAAATTAAATCAGATGTCCTGCTAGCGAGTATCTCTGGTGGAACTGACATTCTTGGCTGTTTTATGCTGGGTAATCCAACACTCCCGGTTTACCGTGGTGAGATTCAATGCCTTGGTCTTGGAATGGATGTTCAATCTCTCGATGAAAAAGGACATGCACTTTTTGATACGGAAGGAGAGTTAGTTTGCGCCCAAAGTTTTCCAAGTCGACCACTCTGTTTTCTTAATGATTCTACAAATGAACTCATTAACAGCGCTTACTTTGATCAAAATCCAGGTTACTGGACACATGGAGATTTTGTAAAAATTTCCAAAGAAGGGACAGTTACTGTTTACGGACGATCAGATGCGACTCTTAATCCTGGTGGTGTTCGAATTGGTACATCGGAAATTTACCGTCAAACAGAAACCCTATCATTCATTGCTGATTCTCTTTGCGTTGGTCGTCCAGCAATGGGAGATGTTGATGTCCTTCTTTTCTTAAAAATGAAGGCAAATGAAGAATTAAATAATGAACGTAAGAAAATGATAAAGGATCTTATTAAGAAGAACACGACTCCTCGTCACGTTCCTAAAGATATTTTTGTCGTCAACGATATTCCTTATACACGATCTGGTAAAAAAGTAGAGCTAGCGGTTACAAAGATTCTGAGTGGTAAACCAGTGACGAATGTTGAAGCTCTCGCTAATCCTGAATGTCTCAGTGAATTTGAAAAATACAAGATTTAGTTTGAATCATACACTTTTCTTCTTATAGCTTCTTTTTCTTCTGGTGTTGGATCTTCACCATAATGAAAGCGATATTGGAAAAGAAGTCTTGTGTATTGTTCAAACTTAAGTTTTAAATCATCAGTACTATTATGACTGATTTCATCATCAAGATTGCCATTGATATTTTCTACAAT
>CBIHOP010000046.1:0-13337 GCA_966211385.1 uncultured Bacteriovorax sp. | reverse complement strand
GACATTGTTGAAATAAAAAAAGGGCCTTTCGGCCCTTTTTATTTTAGTCGCGACGACCGCCACTCATACGAAGAATAATTAAAAATAGGTTAATGAAGTCCATATAAAGTTTAAGGGCACCGAGGATTGTAATGCGTCCGCGCTCTTCAGCGTTGATCGCATGTTGTCCCATCATCTTGATGGCCTGAGTGTCATAGGCCGTGAGTCCTGCAAAAACGAGAAGACCAACGATACTATAAACGAGTCCTGCTGTTCCACCCATCATCGTTGGGAAAAAGATGGCGAGTAATGAATAACCAACCATTCCGAAAAGTCCCATCATACAAAAAGATCCAACTGGTCCAAGGTCTTTTTTAGTGAGGTAACCAAAAGCAGAAAGACCAGCAAACCCAACCGACGTTGTGAAAAATGCTGATTGAATGCTCGCTAAATTATAAACGAGAAAAAGTGTAGAGAAAGTCACACCCGTGAGTGCAGAGTATCCTAAAAAGAGAAGAGTGGCCGTCATGACGTTCATTCGATTGATCATTGCACTTAGAGCAATGACAGTTCCGAATTGAGCACTGATTAATCCCCAAAAGAGAATTTTGTTTGTCACAACTGTATAGGCCCACGATTCATTGTTTCCAATGAATGTTGCAATCGCTGCCGTTAAAAGAACACCAATGGCCATCCATTGATAAACTTTTGTCATGAACTGTGCTGCAACAGAGCTTTTCGTCTCGACATCGAGAACATTGTTGTATTCGCGGTTTCTTTCCATAGATCCATCCTTGTTAACAAGTTATGAATCTATTATAGCGAAATCAATGTGTGATTCTAAGCTTTTTTAAAAGTTCTTTTTCTTCAAGATTTTGCGGTCTGCGCATTTCAAGAGAGTAGTAGAGTTCTTTGCTTTCCCTTTTTAATAAACGGAAAATCATTGAGTAAACTTTCTGGAACAAATTCTTATCCATAAGACCTCCACCAAAAATGTAAATGTGACTTGAAGGTAGAGGGTGCGAGAAATTTAGTCCAGTCAGGAATCTGTTAGGATTTAGATCGCGCTTTTTAAGATAGGGATTATTTCTTTAATGCCGTTTGCAATCATTTCAATCGACATGGAAAGAAGAATTAGTCCCATGATTCGCGTCATAACGTTAAGACCAATCTGACCTAATTTTTCTCCAATAAAATCTGCATAGCTCAGAATAATTTTAATGATGAGGCCGATGAGAAGCACCATCACTGTACCTGCTATCCAGTGAGTAGGAGTAAGAAATTTCTTCGAGTGAATAATGGAAGTGGAAATGGCACCTGGGCCGGAGAGAAGTGGAATGGCGAGTGGAATGATTCCAATTTCTCGTTCGAAATCAAAACTTCTCATTTCTTCATTGTTAATTTTAGTCGTTGATTGCTGTGCCGAGATCATACTGAAGGCCATCGTGAATAGTAGAAAACCACCACCAATGGTAAACGAAGCAACCGAAATACCAAAAAAATTAAGCAGACCTTGTCCAAACACAAGGCTGATCATAATGGTAATCGAACAAGCGATAGCACATGTATTAGTAACATTTTTGATATTTAAATTTTTGTGATTTTTAGTAAAACCTAAGAATACAGGAATGGCACCGAGAGGATTAATAATCGAAATCAACGTGATAGAAAATTTTATAATATCACTAAGTGCTTGCTCCATTATGACCTCTTCAACTTCTTCATTATTTTATCCACCACAAACTTCGATGTTTCAATTTTCATAAGTGTTGTCAAAATAAAATAAAGAACTCCATAGACCCCAAGAACAAGTACAGCTCTTATTATGACATGTGGATAATTGAGTGTCAGTTTAAGAACAAGACCAACAGCTGCCGACAATATGGCCGCTCCCCAAAGTTTTGCCAGGTACGAAAGTCTGATGCCCGTAACACCAATTTTTTTATTCAATCGCGCTCTTAGCATGGCAAATTCAACCCAACCAGCAAGTCCTGCTGATAAAGTTAGTCCTACAGTTGCATACAGACGATCAGGCCAGAAATAGGGAATAATCACAAATGACATAAGGTAGCCACCAACAGTTGTTAGAATAATTCTAACGATGGCAAAGTTAAGTGTTGTTTTCGTATCTTTCAAAGAAAAAAATGTCGAAGAATAAAGTCGACCCATTGTTGAAGCGAGAAGACCTACACTTGAACCAACAAGAACGAGCCACACAATTTGTGTTTGATCTGCCTGAAATTTTCCCGACTGAAAAAGGGCCGAAACAATAACATCGCCTAGAAAAATAAAAGCAGCAACTGAAGGAACGATGAAGAAAGCAATTTTTTCTAAAGCGGCCTGTAAACGAATGCGAAGCTTAGAATGGACTTCTTCGGGAGATCCTACATAAGAGCTCATCTCTGGAAGTTCAGAAGCCGCAATACTCATCCCAAAGAGAGAAATGGGAAGTGTGTAAAGTGTCTGAGCATAGGATAGAGTAGAAACTGCACCGGAGGGAAGTAAGCTTGCCAGGATGTTATCGATGTAAGCGCTCATCTGAACAACACCGCGAGAAATTAAACTTGGGACAAAGTTGCGGATAACAATTTGAACATGCAGTGATTTATATTTTAGATTTGGCCGAAAGTGGCGGAGAAGTTTCATTGTCGTTGGAACTTGAACTGCAAATTGCAGAAAACTTCCGAGTACGAGACCCCATGCCGTTTTAATAGCGAGATCATATTGAGTGCTGTTATGACCGAATGAAATAATAGTTCCTATGATAGCTAAGTTCCAAAGAACGGGAGCAACATAAGAAAGAAAAAATTTACGATGAGAGTTGAGTATGCCCAGACACCAGGCCGACATAACGAGAAATCCGGTTCCTGGGAAAAAAATCTGAACGAGCTTAATTGTAAGCTCTCTTTTTTCTCCTTTGAATCCAGGAGCAATTGTATCGATAAGAAACGGTGTAAGAACTATACCCGTAATGACCAAGAACGATGTTAAGAGAAAGAGTATACTTCCAATGGCGGAAGCAACCTCGGAAGCCTCTAGAGGATGTTCAGGATTCTTATCATTGTGTTCGCGAGCAAGAAGACCAGCATAAACAGGAATGAAGGATGCGGAGAGAACACCTTCTCCAAAAAGATTTTGTAAAAAATTGGGAATTTTAAGGGCCGCTTTAAAAGCGTCCCCTGCATCGGAGTTACCAAAGTAATGGGCAAACGCACTTTCGCGCACGAGTCCTGCAATTCGACTTAAAAAGATTCCCAAACCAACTAAAAGTGCACCGCTTTTTTTACTTCCCATTCATCAATTAAAAGGGCCATTGGGCGAAAGATCAATCTCTTTTTTTATTTTTCCTTCAGCACGTAACCACAAACCTTCATTTGAATGGCCACGTTTTTTGTGTACTCATGAAGAGGCGAGACATCCCACAACCATTGATCAACAGGTGAGGGAAGATTGAGTTCATGACCGCGTTCAATCTCCAGTAGATTTCCTTTTTCATCTAAGAACCTGCGTTCGATATCAGTGAAAAGCAAAACCTTAGAGGGAAATTTGTGGAGATAGCGAATGTGGTTCAGAGAACTTTGCAGTAAAAATTCCTCCCGCTCTGAATCACTTAATTGCGTTGACATTTTTTTAGTGAGAAATCGTTCAAGGTGCAGCGGAATTTGGGAGAGTAAGTTAGCAGAGATCACGACGGAAGGAGCTTGGCAAAACATCTCTTCTGGAACTTTGGGAGAGATGATGCCTCTTTGCAAGTCAGCTTCGAGTTCAGAAATGTCGTGAATAATGAACTCGAGATTTTTTAAATGACGAACGGACTTTTTCGTCGATTGAAGATGAACCACATCGACAAGGAAAACTTTTTCAAAATTTTCTGAGAGCCATTCTATAGGTATTTCATGAAGGGGGCCGGAACCCAAAACAATCGCCGTTTGTTTTTCTTTTAGTGATGAGCAATGTTTGATGATAAATTGTTTGGCCGCTTGGCGATGGGATCTCCACGCTTCCCGACAACGTTGTTCTTTAGCGTGGAGTGATATGCTTTCAACTAAATGTCCAAATGCTTCCGAATGAGGATGATGAAACTTTTCTCTAATGTAAGTGAACAATTCAATGATCATTCACCTATGTTAGAGTCTAAGCTGCTTTTTTACCAGCTGACTTAAAGTTCACATAATTCACATAAGAAGGAATGCGCGCCTGAAGAAGGTCCCAAATAATTTTTTCATCAAGGCCATCAACGCGTGCGCATGTGATGAGGTGAGTGACTTTCTGATCAAGAAGCTCATAGTCGATCGTTGAGCGGTAAACGTGTTCGCTCTCCACGAGGACTTCTTCAATCTCCTCTTTGTACTGCGCAATTAGTGTGTCGATAAAGCTTTCTTTGTTCATCATAGCAACCTCATTTCATTCTCCAACAACAAGTTGGATAAACGCTGATCGGATGCTTGATTAAAAAACTTAAGTACTATGCCTTAAGAAATTATTAGAAGTTTCGATGACGAAGGATAAATTCCACACGTCGGTTGATGTTTATCCCGTTTTCTTCCTCAGCAGTTGACGTGATTTGAGTTGATTGGGCGACCGGGACAAGTTTATCAGGTCGGACCCCAAAATCTTTTATCAATGAATTTCGTATGGCCATTGAACGCTTAAATGAGAGCTCCCAATTGGCCTGTTCTGTATCGCCTTCGCCTTTTTCAGTGTGACCAACGATAGAAACTGATCCTTCATAATCTTTAAAAACATTTGAAAGTTTCTTCAAATAGTTTTTACCTTCATAAGAAATTTCAGTGGAACCAAATTGAAAGACGATATTTCCTGGAATCGCAAACTTTAAAAATTCATCAGTGTATTCTGCAGAAAACGCGTTTCCATCAAAAAGTTCATCTACTAATTGAGAAAGCACTTTATGCTCTTGAAGATAAACAGGACGTGGGCGAGCAGGCTCAGTCACTTCTTTTTGATCTACGCCACCTTCTTGACCATTGAGAATAGAGTACGATGTATTGGGAGTGGAACCAATTTTACCAACTGAATCCGCACCACCTTTAAAAATTGTAGCTGTTGTGAAGTAATCGGCGATAGCAGCTTTAGTGGCTTCATCAGCCCCCATCAGCCACATAACGAGGAAGAACGCCATCATCGCTGTCATAAAGTCCGCAAAAGCTACCTTCCAGGCACCACCGTGAGCACCGGCGTGACCTTTGTTGATTCGTTTGATGA
Source organism: uncultured Bacteriovorax sp. (assembly GCA_966211385.1). Classification (GTDB taxonomy): domain Bacteria; phylum Bdellovibrionota; class Bacteriovoracia; order Bacteriovoracales; family Bacteriovoracaceae; genus Bacteriovorax. Next base: position 8,135 of record CBIHOP010000046.1, on the reverse strand, counting down.
TGATAGGTTGTTTGTCGTCTGCCATGACTTTTTCCTTTTACTTCAGTTTGTGGAACTCTAATGCTGAGAACATATTTTCATATTTCCAGAAATAGTAAAAATGCTCCACTGGAGCATTTTTTCCACAAACTACTTCTTACCTGCGTTTGCTGTCGCTTCATCCACTTCTTTGAATGTAGGACGGAACTCAGAAGGAATACTTCTTCTTCCGAATTCAGCACAAACTTTTGCGTTCACGCCTTTTGAAAAAGCGAGAAGACAAATTTTTGCAGTAATCATAAAACGCATTTCTTCTTTTAAGTTTGCTTCAACTTTCGCAGCAAGTGGCTGCAAATAACCGTATGAGAACAAGATCCCTAGGAATGTACCTACAAGGGCCGCCGCTACCGACATACCGATGACTTCCTTACCTTGAGTCAGTTTACCCATGGTGATAACAACCCCGAGAACCGCCGCAACGATACCCAGACCAGGCATGGCATCTGAAACTCGGTTGATAGATCCAACGAGTGTGTGTTCTTCCTCAGTCACGATATCTAAATCGGCGTTCATCAAATCTTCCAGGTCATAGGGAGAAAGTGAGGAAGCGATCTGAACTTTTAGAGTGTCACAGATAAAATCGATACAGTGGTGGTTGTTGAGAACAACTGGATATCTTTTGAAGATCTCACTTGCCTCTGGATTTTCCACGTGTGGTTCAATCGAAATGGGGTTTGCTGAGGCCATCTTAATCAATTCAAACATACATTGAAGAAGTTCAATGTATCCCTGTTTGTTGATACCAGTTCCTTTCATGGCCTGCACACAGCGAGCGATAATATTTTTGATAATGTATGGGCTTGTCGCCATAACGAGGGAACCGACGGCCGCACCACCAATGATGAGAACCTCAGTAGGCTGCCAAAGAACCGCTAAGTTACCGTGGTGGAGTACGTACCCCAAGATTACACACACTGTAGTTACAACGGCACCAACAATAGTGAACATAAAAATCCTCCGAACTGACTTTGCCTATCTTATCGAAAGATCATTTCAGATCTTTAATTTATAGTGGCTTAGCGAATCCGTTGGACTCTATAGCAGTTTTTGTTGGGCCAAAATGCATTCAAGCTTACGCCTTTTTAAACCGACAAGATTAGTCGGAAGACTTATGAAAACCATTTTTTTCTCATTCATTCTCCTCATTCAAAGCATAACTGTGACTTTTGCCAGTTACGTTTCACCCAGTGAAGAAAACTTCAACTCGCGATGGAATTACACGCCTCTTGTAGTCAAGAAAGAGGGAAGCTCGGAAGTTCATTCAAAAATTTTCAAACGCTATTTTTGGATTGATAACAAACCTGTCACCTTGGCCGATACAACATTCATCTATTTAAAAAATCCAACGGACAATGAGTCCGAAAAAAATTCGCTTACTACCATTGCGGCGAATGTAAAACGGAGCTTTGGTCCGGCGATAAAAATTAAAAACAATAGCAATGAAGTCATCATTAGCGGTGAAGTTTCAAAACTCAACCGCGTTTTGAAAATGCATCTTAGAAAAACAAAAGATTCAGTTGTTATTATTACGACGATGATGAGAGCGGGCTTTGCCGAAAAAATTATTGGCGAAGTAGATGAGCTCCACCAAACACTCATTCAATATAAAGGTGAAACAGAACTCAAAACTTCATGGCATGAATCCATCCGAAAATTGTTTTTGAAAGATGCTTACGCTGCTGAAGGATTGAAGCTTGGAAATCTCATCAATGGATTTAGCAATAACACGAGCTCTACCAGCGTCGGCAGCGGCAGTGGTTTAGCTTTCAATTTAAATGCAGATTTTTCAGGACTAACAAATAGCCTGAACAGTTTAGATGCTCAGGCGAGTGGAATAAATACTAATTTAGGTACGGCCAATGCAAATTGGGGTGGAACTAATGTTCAACTGGGCAACGCCAATAACAATTGGAACGGAACCAACACGCAATTGAATAATGCGAATACGAACTGGAACAATACGAACGCAGAAATCAAAGCTGGTAACAAAAATTGGTCTGAAACGAATAAGCAGATGGCGACGGCCAATGCGACCGCAGAAAAATTTGCCAAAGAAATGAATGGAATGAATACCAATTGGGCCGAAACGAATAAAATTCTCGCTTCAGCACTCGATCCAGGTCACATGGGAAAACTTGCTTTTTATTCAGCGGCTGGCGCAGCTCTAGGTGGTGTTGCCGTCAATCTCGCCATTCAGGGAGTCAGTGAGGGAATTAGTTTTCTGCATGAACTTTTTACGGGAGCAAAAAAGAAGAAGCTTGAGTGGTCTGATTTCGAAAAGGCCATGGATGTGTGGGATACGAAACTAAACGATCTAGTGAAACTTGAACAGATCGTCGATAGCTATTTAGCGGCCTTCGATTATTTTGACGGAAAACACATCGGAAACGATTATGTGAAACAATTAGAAATGGCCATGACGGATATGAGCTTTGATCGCGAAACATTCATGGAAAAATTCAAAGATCAAAACAGCGATATGGCCTGTCGAAAACTTTACTTCGTGGCCGCGCAGGAATTAGATAAGAAGATTAAAGACTACGAAAAGATCGTTCAATTTGCTTCGAAAAATTCTCTTTCCATCACAGATGGTCCTCAATATTTCTGTTCTCAATTAAAAGAGCTTCAAAGAAGAATTTTAGCAGCGGAAACTCAGATGCAGGATTTACGATTGAAAATCCTCGTGGCCGAAAATCAATATTACGACAAACAAAACGAGGCGCTCGAAAAACGCGACGATGATATTGAAAAAATCAATAAACGTTTAGGAGATACGCTGGAAGAAAAAAAGGCCTTTGATAAAAAGATTACAGAAAGAATGGAAGAGGCCAAAGAAAAAGGAAAAATCGAATTCATCGATGCATGTATGGATGGAAAAAATCCTGAAGGGCAAAAAATTAAAAGCGATCTCGCTGATACATTTTTTCTTTTTGTGCATTTTAAAAAGAGAACGGCCTGCGATCAGGCCTACGCTGCTCAGGCAGAAGAAATTAATAAACGAAGTACGGCCAGTCTTAGGACACTTGCAGCGGAAGAAGAAATGCGCCGAGATCTCCAGTTGAAGGCCAATCACTCCGTTGAATTAAAACTTTCAGAGGAGCAGATGAGTTGGCTGTCACGTTTGCATTTAGATGCTCACTGCTACCAATTTGCCCACGGACCAGAAGAAAAAATTCCAGCTAAGTGTAAGGAGTTTCCGGAAACACTCCATTCATTAGGTCTTGCCCGTGGTTACGAGAAGGCGAGAGATGGTTATCAAAATAAGTGTCAGGAACGTTATCTAAACGGTCTGAAAAAATTAAGTGAGAATCTTCACTAAAAAATTCTATTCGTTTTCGTCGAAGTCGATGTCTGTGTTGATGGTTACACCGGCCACAGTTCGCTCTTTTTCTTTTTTGATAAAAGGAAAATGAACAGGAGTTGTGCCAGGAAAATTTTCTTCAAAGGCAATAGAGATTGTTCGAGGAACAAACTCCATAAGTGATTTTAAGTAATCTTGGTTTTTGATCGTATCGATAATCGCCGTGTCTGTTTCTTCTTGTGTATCAAATTCCATCATCAGCTTCGGCGATGTGTTTTTAACAACAAGGGCCGCCTGGATTTTTTCACGAGGGATTTCATTCGTCATATTCCACGAACCCATGTGGAAGTAATCAACGTAGAAAACAGAACGCTCATATTTTAATTTACGAGACAAAAGCAGTGAGGACATGAATTTTCTGGTCGATGGATCTTTAGCTTTTTTGGCCAATTTTTCAGCGAGCTGACCATCTTCCACACGGATAATGTAGGCACCTGGCTTTCTCGTAGATTCAAACAGCAAATACTGAAATCCAATACTAAACAAAGTGAAAAGTTTTTGTTGGGGAAGATGGACGTGGACTGCGTCTGTTTCAATCAGGGTTTTAACGCCTTCGTAAAGGTCCTGTTTTGTGAGATCACCGCTCATAGGGAATATAGCCTTTTATTGTGGGTTTGTGGGCCGAGGACAGAAGGTGTTTTTTAGTGATTTTTCGAAATAATGTCAATTCATTTGATGCTTTGAGTTCAGCATTTTTTCACTTAAATTCGCTTAGGAAAGCGAGTAATTCATTGACTCATCTCTCTAAATTTCTTATGATTCGGCCTTAAGTAAATTTTTTCTCATTAGCAATTTAAATAAGAATTAAACAAGTCAAGTTACTTGGTAAACAACCTTTTTGGAGACTGAATTATGAAATTAATGGCAAAGACCAGAAACATTGGGATCTCTGCTCACATCGACTCAGGGAAAACGACGCTTACTGAGCGTATTCTTTTCTACTGTAACAAGATCCATAAGATCGAAGACGTTCGCGGTGGTGGTGCTGGTGCAAAGATGGACCACATGGAACTTGAAAAAGAAAAAGGGATCACAATTACATCTGCAGCAACAACTGTAGTATGGGAAGGTCTTAACGGAGAAGGCATTAAGTTTGCTGAAGGCATCGATAAAGAATGCCGTATCAACATCATCGATACTCCGGGCCACGTTGACTTTACTGTAGAAGTAGAGCGTTCACTTCGCGTTCTTGACGGAGCAATTCTTGTTCTATGTTCGGTTGCTGGTGTTCAGTCTCAGTCAATCACAGTTGACCGTCAGATGAAGCGTTACTCTGTTCCACGTATGGCCTTCTTAAACAAGATGGACCGTATGGGTGCTAACCCACATAAGGGTGTAGCTGCTCTTAGAGAAAAACTTTACCACAATGCCGTTCTTATGCAGCTTCCAATTGGTGCTGAAGAAAACTTCAAAGGTGTTGTTGATCTTATTACAAGACAAGCTTACTACTTCGACGGAGAAAACGGAGAAAAAATCCGCGTTGAAGCTCCACCTGCTGATATGGCAGATGATATCGAAACATTCAGAGAGAAGCTTCTTGATGCAGCTTCTGAATTCGATGACAACATGGTTGAGAAAATCCTTGGTGGCGAAGAAGTTTCTGAAGAAGAAATTCACGGAGCAATCAAGAAAGGGACTCAGTCTCTTAAACTTACTCCAGTATTCATGGGATCAGCTTTCAAGAACAAAGGTGTTCAACTCCTTCTTAACGGTGTAGCTCGTTACCTTCCATCGCCAATTACATGTGCGAAGCCAAAGGCGATCGATAACAACACAAACCAAAAGATCGAGCTTGAGCCAGATAACTCAAAGCCACTAGTATGTATGGCGTTCAAGATTACTGACGAGCAATTCGGACAGTTAACTTATACTCGTATTTACCAAGGAACTTTGAATAAAGGTGACACAATCGTTAACACTCGTACGAAGAAAAAAGTACGCGTTGGTCGTATCGTACGTATGAACGCTAACGACAGAGAGAACATTGAATCAGTTGGTTCAGGTGACATCATAGCTCTAATCGGTATCGACTGTGCGTCAGGGGATACATTCGTAGCAGAAGACGGTCCAACACATTTATCATGTGAAGGTATGCACGTTCCTGCAGCGGTTATCGAGCTTTCGATCTCTGTTAAAGATAAAGATCAACAAACAAGACTTTCAAAAGGTCTTTCTCGCTTCATGAAAGAAGATCCAACTTTCCACGTTTACACAGATGAAGAATCTGCTGAAACACGTATTGCAGGTATGGGTGAACTTCACCTTGAAATCTACGTTGAGCGTTTAAAGCGTGAGTACAACTGTGACGTTCAAGTTGGTGCGCCTCAGGTTAACTACCGTGAGACAATCCGTTCTGAAGCTAAGTTCGATTACCTACACAAAAAGCAAACGGGTGGTTCTGGTCAATTCGGTCACGTAATCGGGATGATCAAGCCTCTTGAAGAAAGCAAAAAAGAGAACGACGAACAAGTTTTCAAGTTCTTCAACGAAATCAAAGGTGGTGCGATTCCTAACGAATTCATCGCTTCATGTGAAAAAGGATTCAACGACGTTATGGACAAAGGTCCTCTAGCGGCGTTCCCACTTATCAACGTTGAAGTTTACCTACAAGACGGTCGTTACCACGATGTAGACTCTTCGGATCTAGCTTTCCGTATCGCTTCTCGTATGGCCATGAGACAAGCTGTAAAAGCTGCTCAACCGGTTATCCTTGAGCCGATCATGAAAGTTGAAGTTGAGACACCAGATGAGTACCAAGGGGGGGTTATTGGTGACCTTTCTTCTCGTCGCGGGATCATCCAAGCTTCTGAATCAAACGAAACAGGTGACGTTATCATCAACGCTCTTGTTCCACTTTCAGAAATGTTTGGTTACTCAACAATCCTTCGTTCTATGTCAGCTGGTAAAGCTTCGTACACAATGGAATTCGCGAAATACGAACCATGTCCAAACAACGTTGCTGAAAAAGTTATCGCTGAAAGAAAAGAGAAACTTGCTGCTATGGCGGAGTAGTTTTTATCTTTTAGTTAAAAAAAGTACTTACGAGGGGGACCGAAATGGTCCCCCTTTTTTTTGCCCACTTTGATCTTTTACTATTCCGGTTCATAATACCTCTATGAAGACGATTATTATTCTTGGGGCACTATTCATTTCCACCACGACCTCGGCAAAAGATTGCGTGATCAATTCCTTGGAAGATTCCAAAAGTCCTGATTGCGTTCATTGTGGAAGCGAGATCAAAACCCCTGGCGATAAAAGTGAATCGTTAGGTAAAGGTCTCCTTGATTTCGTCGGTAATAAAAAAGAACAGCGCTCTCAGATTGCAAAACTCAAAAGCTATTCTGCTTTTCTTTCAAATCCAAAAAACAAAAAAGAATGTTCAAATTATAAATCGTTGGAGAGTACGTTCAGGACAGATTTTCAAACTGAACTAGGGAAATGTGAAAAAGGGCCTGAATCTCTCGATCGCAACAAAATGATTTGTGAATATGTGCTCAGTGATTATAGTCAAAAAATCATGGACACTTTTTATGCTCACTGGACGTCTTATGGAAATGATGGAAAACCGAAACTCATTCCAGGTCGGACGAAAGAACAGATTGAAGGATCCATTCGCGCTCACAGTGCCTGGTGCAAAAAAGTGGAAGCCACTTACAAGAATAAAATTTATATCAATTGTGGTGAAGTTAAAGAGAGGGTTAATGAATTTGATACCGCTCAAAGAATCACAGCGGCCTTGAAGAAAAATCGAGAATCGCAGGAAGAATCAAAACCTGTTGAAAAAAGTCGCGAAGAGATGCTTAATCAGGCCTGTAAATACTTTGATAATAATCCTGCCACGACTTTCACTCGTGATCTTAAACTAGCTTGCGTCACTCGATAATTGAAAATAAAATTTATATATAGAGTTCTTATTTTTAATCTAATGGAGTTTTAAGTCTACTCATCGTAGAAACCCCAAAACTTATTCAGCGAGGGGGATTATGCGAGCTCTTATTTCCACAATACTTCTCACTAGTCTTACTATTGGCAGCGCCATTGCCGGCGTTAAAGAAGATGTTAAAGCTCTTGGGGATTTAGCGATGGGATATGAAGAGGCCCAATCAGAAGGTTCACATTGGAAGGAAATTTTCGTCAATTACTCTTCTGGAGAATTCGGCGTTGATGAAGACATCGAACACAAAGAGTATGAAAACATTTCAAGCACTGATGAAGGAGTGGGGTTCACATCTCCCAAGTCGGCCGCAAAATTTAGTGGTCTTGCAGTCGCTTTTTTAGAAATGGAAATGGAACACATGGAAGAAGGGGCCGAGCTTAATGAAATAAAAGCGCAAATTACTAATCTCGAGAGAGGATGGGCTCCGATTGTAAAACGTTTAGAAAAAGCAGGTGTAGGTTTTGCTTATTCCGGATATGGTCCAGGTTACTGTGGCATCTCTTTTACTCAAATGCATGTGATCGATGTGAAGACAAAGAAAGTTTATACAATTCGACTTTCATTCGGTGGGGAATGTTAAGATGAAAAAAATAATGATGATGGTACTTGTGTCTCAATTAATCACGAATTCAGTATTTGCCAGCGTAGCTACTGACGTTGAAATGTTAGGGAAGCTTGCCTTTGGAGTAGATGCACATTCTCTAAAAGGAAAGAACGCCGAAACTCTTCTTCTCAATTGGCTTGAAAAAGAATATGGCGAAGATGAAGAACGAGAACTTGTTTTCAAAGAAATTGAAT
>CBIHOP010000045.1:0-13390 GCA_966211385.1 uncultured Bacteriovorax sp. | reverse complement strand
ACTAACGCGACAGTTGTTGTTCGTTTAGGTGAAACAGAAATGACACTTGGTGATTTATTAACTCTTGAGCCAGGAGATATCATTCCACTTAACCAGGATGCTTCGGGAGAAGTAACTGTGGCCGTTGAGGGAGTGGATAAAATGAAATGCTTGATGGGAACTTATAAAGGCTCACGAGCTGTTCAGATTACACAAGTAAACGCACCAATAGCATACGAATCAACAGAAGAAGAAAATTAATAAATTGAGATAGTGTAGGAGTATAGGATGAAGCAGGTATCAGTAGACAGAATGGCAGATGAGGTAAAGGCAGGGGATGATTCCCTCAATAAACTCAAGGTTCAGAACCTGGATTTTATTTTGGACATTCCACTTAAAGTTTCAGTGGAACTTGGAAGAACTCAAATCATCGTGAAAGATTTACTTCAACTCGGTCAAGGTTCGGTTCTTGAACTTGATAAGCTTGCCGGTGAGCCGCTTGAAATTCTTGTAAATGGCAAGTTGGTTGCAAAAGGTGAAGTAGTTGTCGTGAACGAAAAATTTGGTATTCGTCTCACAGATATTATCAGCCCGATTGAACGTATTGAGACTCTTAAATAATTAGGTGAAAGGAGAAATGACTGTGAAAAAATTAGCCTTACTTCTCGTTACTTTTACCGCATTCTCAGTATGGGCAGATGATGTAAGCATCAAGGGTGCTGAACTTAAGTCTGACAAAGGACAAGAAGCAAAACTGTCTATCAAACATATCGGTACATTAAACGACAATCCGAAGATTACAGTTCAGGATAAAGTTTTACAGGTTTCAATTCCAAACGCTAATCTCGCTAATAAAATCGCGAAAAAAGTAAATGGTGCTTCTATTTCAGCAACTCAAGCTGGCGATGATACGACTCTAAAAGTTGTGCTTCCTTATTCTCTTGCAGGTAAAGAAGGTGATGTAACAATTACACTTAAAGAAGGTGTGATTGATGTAAATTTTCCACGAATCGAAGTGGCTAAAAAGACACTTCCTGCAGTCTCTCGTGCTCCTGGAATCGTTGAAGAAGCTCAAGTAGCAGCAGCTCCAGAAGTTAATGCTGAAGCAGAGAAACTAGATGAAAATTATTTGTCTAAACTTTCACATGAACAAGAGAAACTAGCTGCTGAAAAACATCCGGAAAATAAGGCGCAAGCTGATACTGATAGAGTCAGTATGACTCAGGCAAGTGTGGCCAAAACAGCAACTCCTGCGACTTCTGAAGCCCAAGGAGAAACTAAGTCTAGATTTTCCATTGTGTCTTATGTTGGTAAGTTCGTTGCATTCCTAGCTATCATGATCGCCGGTTTTTACGGAGTTCTTACACTCTTTAAAAAAGGGGTTATCAAAAAAGGAAAACTTGGATTTCTTCATAGTACAAAATTAGTTGAAGTTTTAAGCACAACTCACGTAGCTCCAAAGAAAACGCTGATGATGATTAAGGCCCACAAACAAGTATTCCTGGTCTCTAATACTGAAAGTGGTATGACACTTATTTCAGAAATTAAAGATGTAGCAGGATTGATCAAAACGGGTGAAGAAGAAATTACTGGATCAAATTTTGATACAAATCTTTACGATGCAAACAGAACTGAAAAGCAATTCAAGATAAAAGAAGAAGTAACAACTTCAGATTACGGTGATGATTATGCGATGGATTCATTAGATGATATGTTGAATGACACAGTTCCGGTTAAAACAGAACGTCGTCCATCAACAAATGCAGCAAAGGCCATTGAGAAATCACCGATTGTTGATCAGGTGAGATTTTCAGATCAGATTAAAACGAAAGTAAAGAACCTGAAACAACTCTAATAGGATTGGTGAGCATGGACGCTCGAATGAAAACAATACTTAAAATTTTGGCACTCTTTTTAGTGCCAACTTTTGCTTTTGCCCAGGCTCAAAACGTAGCTCTTCCGGGAATGTCGATTAACTTCGGCCAAGGTGCAAACCTTGTTGATTCAATTGAAGTACTACTTTTATTTACAATCATTACACTGGCCCCATCGATTCTTATTTTGTGTACAAGCTTCACTAGAATCTTGATCGTTCTTTCATTCATGAGACAGGCGATCGGTACTCAGAACATGCCACCAAACCAATTGCTTGTTGGTTTTTCTCTTTTTCTTTCATTGTTTGTTATGCAACCAACAGGTGAGAGAATCTATAACAGAGCGATTCAGCCTTACATGGCAAAAACAATTACGAGCACTGTAGCGATTGATGAAATTGTACTAGGTCTTCGTTCGTTCATGCAGAAGCAAGTTCGTAAAGCGGACATTGGACTTTTCTACGACGTAACAGGTAAGACAGCTCCTCAAACGATTGATGAAGTGCCTGTTCACTACTTGATTCCGGCATTCATTATTTCAGAGTTAAAGACAGCTTTTCAGATTGGATTTTTACTTTATATCCCATTTCTTATTTTAGATATGGTAGTGGCTTCCGTACTTATGGCGATGGGGATGATGATGTTACCTCCAGTCGTTGTTTCTCTTCCTTTCAAACTTTTACTGTTTGTACTGGTCGACGGATGGCAGTTAGTAACAGGTTCGATTTTAAGATCGTTTAATCCATAAGGGTCCAAGGGAGATATATGCAATTTGATTCATACTCAGATATTACCCATCAGGCGATTAAAGTGGCGCTTATGGTTTCAGCACCAATGTTAATCGGTGCTCTTGTTGTCGGTATTATTGTTTCTCTTTTTCAAGCGGTCACTCAAATCAATGAGCAGACGCTTGCATTCATTCCAAAGATTATTGTTATTGTTGCTGCTCTTATTTTCTTTGGACCATGGATGTCAGATTCTTTGGTAACTTTTACGAAAGATTTAATTTTAAACATACCTAACATCATTGCGGAGAGATAGGTAAGACTATGTTAAGCATCCAGATTACTGACATGACAGTTATCATTTCATTCTGGTTGGCCTTCACGAGATGGTTGGCGGTGATTTTTCAATTGCCGTTGTTTGAAAACGTTTCAATCCCAGTTGTTGTTAAAGTACTTGCAACATTGGTTATCACTTTCGCTTTTTTTCCACTTATTAAAGATCAATTAATAATGGATATTAATTATGTTGGGGCGGAGAGTTTTTGGTACCTCACTATTTTTAATACGCTTGTTGGATTAGTCATTGGTTTTTTCGTAAAATCGATTATGAGCATTTTTATTTCAGCGGGTGCCATTATCACTCAGCAAATTGGATTCAATGCTTTAAGTTACTTCGATCCACAAGCAGGATCACCTTTAGGTCCGTTTGAAAAATTAATTGAATGGACAGTCATTATGATGGTTATCACATCAGGAGCTTTGCTTCCGATGTTTAAAGGAGTCATCTCTTCATTTTCAACGATCCATGTTTATAACATTGGAAAAATGGCCCACTCTATAGACTTTTTTATGATTTTCTTTAAATCAATGTTTGTGACAAGTATTATGCTTGCGACTCCAATGATTTTTATTAACTTAGTCATTAACGCCATCATGGGAATTGTCTCTCGTGCCGTTCCTCAGATGAACGTTATCGCTGTAAGTTTTGCAGTTAACATTGGTCTTGGTCTTTTAGTTTTTGTGGCCGGATCAGATGAATTTTTTCAGACTTGTTTTAGAATATATACCGATCGTTTAGGTGATTGGTTTAAGTTTTTATCTTAATTATTTGACTGCCAGGATGGCAGTCATAAAAAGGCAGAAGAATGGCCGACGAAAGTGACGCTGGCGAAAAGACCGAAGAGCCCTCCCAGCATCGTATAGACGAATTTAGAAAGAAAGGGGACGTCGCAGTCTCAAAAGAACTCACGTCTGTTCTTGTGCTAGCGGCTTGTCTAATGACTCTTTCACTTTCGCTTGTATTCATCTTTGAACAGATGACGACTTACATCGAGTGGCTTTACACGCTCGACATCGCTTCAGCATTTACTCCGAAATCTCTGACTACGATCACGACAAAAACAATGATGACTGCAGCGAAATGTGCTGCTCCAGTTTTATTTGTGGCCCTTTGTGCTGGTGTTCTTTCTCAAGTTGCTCAAATCGGATTTCTTTATTCTCCAGACATTTTGGAATTGAATTTTGATCGAGTAAATCCAATCAATGGAATGAAGAAACTCTTTTCTAAGCAAGCTTTGTTTGAAGCCGTTAAAGGTGTCATTAAATTTGTTGTTATTATCGCTGTTGTGTACGCATATCTAAAAGACGATGTCGCGAGATATAACGGGTTCATGCATCTTGAAATTGAACAGTCTTATTTTTACGCGAAAGAATTATTATTAAAAATTTCTTTTGCGATCATTCTAGCTCTGGCCGTTGTCGCCATTTTAGATTTTGCTTTCCAGAAATTAACTTACAAAAAGAAGTTGATGCAAACGAAGCAAGAATTGAAACAAGAAAGTAAAGAGCAAGACGGTAACCCTGAAGTGAAGGCGCGTATTCGTCAAATTCAGCGTGAAATGTCTCGCAAACGTATGATTCAAGATGTGAAGACAGCGGATGTAATTGTTACGAATCCAACTCACATTAGTATAGTTTTAAAATACGATTCAGAAACAATGGTTTCACCAATGATCATTGGAAAAGGACAAGATCACATGGCACTCAAAATTCGTGAGATTGCCAAAGAACATAATATTCCAATTGTAGAAAACGTTCTCCTCGCAAGAACACTTTATAAAACAGTTAAAGTGGGGAGCCCTGTTCCGCGCAATATGTATAAGGCCGTCGCAGAAGTACTAGCGTTTGTTTATAAACTTAAGAAAAGAAAGAAAGCACTAGCATAGGTGATTAAATGAATGACATGTTAAAGAAAATGAAAATATTTAGTCAGGGGCCGGATGTTCTGGCCGCGGTTGGTATTTTGATGATCATGGTGGTGATGATTGTACCAATCCACCCATTTATTCTCGATTTGCTTCTCGCATTTTCACTGGCAACTTCGGTCATGATCATGCTTGTTGCTCTTTACTCTAAAAAGCCACTTGATTTTTCAACGTTCCCTTCAGTTCTCCTTATCTCGACACTTTTCCGTCTGGCCTTGAACGTGGCCTCAACGAGAAATATTCTTATCAATGGTGCGAGTGATGGAACTGCGGCTGCCGGTGAATTGATTAAGTCATTCGGTGAGTTCGTTGTTGAAGGTAACTTTGTTGTCGGTATCATCATCTTCATCATTCTCGTCATCATCAACTTCATGGTTGTTACAAAAGGTGCGGGCCGTATTGCTGAAGTTGGCGCTCGATTCACCTTAGATGCTATGCCTGGTAAGCAGATGGCGATTGATGCTGACTTGAACGCTGGTCTTATCAATGATGTTGAAGCAAAAAGACGTCGTAAAGAAGTTGCTGAAGAAGCTGACTTTTACGGATCTATGGACGGTGCTTCGAAGTTCGTTCGAGGTGACGCTATCGCGGGTATTTTGATTACTGCTGTAAACATTATCGGTGGTATCATTATCGGAGTTGCTCAAAGTGGAATGGACTTTGGACAAGCGGCCGAAACTTTCACCCTTTTAACAGTTGGTGATGGTCTAGTTACCCAAATTCCTGCACTCATCATCTCAACTGCAGCTGGTATTCTTGTTACACGTTCAGGAACTGATGACAACATCGGTACTCAGGTTCAAAAGCAATTTAAGATCCACCCAAAAGCTATTTATATCTCAGCAGCGGTTCTTGTTTTCTTTGGTTTGATTCCGGGACTTCCTAAACTTCCATTTTTTATGATGGGTGGATTCCTCGGTTACGTTGCTTACAAAATGGAGCAATCAAATATTTCTGAAGAAAAAGCTGAAAAACAAAAAGCAGTGGAAGTTACAAAAAAAGCAAATCCACAAAATCTCGAAGAACTTCTCAATATGGAATTGGTGGAGCTGGAAGTTGGTTACGGTCTTGTTCACTTAGTTGATACTGAACAAAACGGTGATCTGCTTGAACGTATCACTCACATGCGTAAAATTTTCGCACTTGATTGGGGGGTTATCATTCCTTCGGTCAAAATCAAAGATAACCTGGAATTAAAACCAGGCGGATACTCAGTAAAAATTAAAGGCGTGCAAGTTGCTAAAGGCGAGTTGATGTCTGACTACTTCCTGGCGATGGACCCAGGAACTGTTATTGAAAAAATGGACGGGGTAGAGACGACAGAACCGGTGTTTGGTCTTCGTGCTGTATGGATTTCTGAAGATCAGAAAGAAGATGCTCAATACAATGGATATACTGTAGTTGACTGCTCAACAATTGTGGCCACTCACTTAACAGAAATCCTGAAATCGAACCTTCATGAACTGTTCGGTCGTCAGGAATTAGTACGCGTTCTCGATAACTTTAAAGAGACGAATCCAAAATTAGTCAACGATTTAATACCTGAGATTGTTAATCTGGGAATCGTTCTTAAAGTCATGAAAAATTTACTTCGCGAAGGTGTTTCTGTTCGAGATCTACGCACAATTTTGGAGACATTATCAGAGTATGGCTCTACAATAAAAGACACAGAGGCGCTGACTGAGCATTCACGTCAGGCCCTCTATAGAACCATCACTGAGAAGATTAAAAGTGATACGGGAGACATCCCACTGTTTACGTTGGATAGAAATATTGAAGAGTCTATTGCTCAAAATATTATCCAGACAGATCAGGGGCAACAACTCTCGCTTGATCCGAAAGTTACTCAAATTATTTTGGCTTCACTCAACGAAAAAATTGAAGAGGCCACAAATATGGGTGAGAAGATGGTTGTACTTTGTTCACCAGTTATCCGCGCACACTTTAAGCGTTTAACTGAAAAATTTATCCCCAACCTTGTGGTAGTAAGCCACAATGAGCTTTCGCCTGATGCGAATATTAGATCACTAGGAACGGTGAGGTTGTAATAAATGTACGTTAGAAAATTTGAAGCAGACACAATTGAAGAAGCACTAAAGGACATTAAACGCGAGTTAGGTCCAGATGCCGTCATTCTTAAGACCATTACAAATAAAGGTCTGAAAGGTGCTTTCAAGAAAAAGAAAATAGAAATTACAGCTGCAATCTCAGAGAAAAATTACGTTCGTAAAGCTCAAGTCGATACTGTTCTAAACGAAAATCAAAAAGAAGAATTCTACAATGGCAGCGCAAGCTATATTGCGAATATGATCGATCAACACGATCAATCTAAGGCCGCTCAGACATCATCAAAACAACAAGGTTCAGCTTCTATGCAAAAACAATCTGGCTACGGTAATGCCGGCCTTAATCGTACTGTTTCAACAACAAAAGGAATCGCTTCTACTTTGAAAGAAGGATTAGATGATTTTCTTTCATTAGGTGAAAGAGAAGATCGTCATTCTTCATCAAACAATAATCGCGAATTCAATTTTGATGATGAAATGGAATCAGCTCGCCCAATGCCAGCTCAACCAAGAAGAGCTCAGCAACCAGTACAAGCAGTTCCAGCTCCAAGACAGCAGGCTCCAGCTCAGCAATATGCAGCTCCGGCCGCAGCACCTTTTGCAGCTCAAGCTCCAAGCTACGAGCGCACGAATGTTGATTTTGAAAAACAAAAAAATAAAATTGAAGAACTAGAGAAAAAACTTTTTGAACTTTCTCGTAACTTTGAACGCGTTCACAAAAAAGAGCCAATTGGTATCTACCAATTGAGAACAACTCTAAGAAGTTTAGATATTAATGAAACATACATTCAAACATTGATCAAAAAGGGATTGTTTGAATTAACGGATACAGATGTTGAAAATGCAGACGTTGTTTTCGAATTTGCTCTTCGTGAAATGATGAACACTGTTTCAGTTGCTATGCCGATGTTCTCAGCTGCTGAAAATAAAAAATCTCCAGTGATCACTGTGTTTTTATCAGAATCTTCTTGCGGTCAGACTTCAATGGTTCAGAAAATTGGAATGTTAAAACAAGAATCAGTTATCATCAAAAATTCATTCACAACAATCAATCCAGCTAAAGAAACTAAAACTCCTTTCGCAGAAAAGATTTTTGGTATGACTGTAGTGAAAACTCAATCAATTGCTGAGATCGTAGCAGAATGTAGAAAAGCAATGGAAAACGGTAAGTCTGTTTTCATCGATTACAAGTGTAGTGAAACTGAAGCAAATGAAACAAAAAAATTCATTGATGGACTTCGTAGAGCATTTTCGAAAGTGGAAGTATTGATCACTCTTTCAGCGATTCACACTGAGTTATACAATAGAAAAATCCTGGGCACATACAGAAGACTTTCTGATGGTGTCGTTGTCTCGCACGTTGATGCTTGTTTGAATTTCGGTTCACTTTTCAACATCACTCAAGACATTAAGGATCTTCCTTACAAGTTTTTTGGAACGGGAGAAGTGGTTCCAGGTGATCTTGAGCCAGCGAGCGCAGAGAGACTATTGGCCGGTATTTTTAAGTTAACGTAAGCGGTTTTTACATTCAAAACTTGGGGAGCATGAGGCGAACCAAGAGTTATAAACGATAGGGGAGACAGGAAGTCCATGCCTAGTTTAAAAAAGTCCAATCCAAGTGATTGGCTAGTTTCGCAAAACAAGTACTCGTCTAAAAAAACATCAAACAAAGCAAAGACTATTTCTGTGACCGCGGGCAAAGGTGGAGTTGGAAAAACTTCAGTTGCCGTAAAGATGGCGAAAGTTCTCGCCCAAGCAGGTTACAAAGTTCTTCTTCTCGATTGTGATACAAATCTTTCCAACACAGTAGTAAAACTTGGACTTCCAATTACAAGTTATTTTTATGAACTCGTTTCAGCTCAACGTGAGTTCGATGATTGTCTCCACAAAGACGGCAATCTTCACTTGTTGGCAGGCTGTAACGGAAGCATAGACCTCTTTAAAAAGACGTTAGAAGTTGATCGCGTAATCATCGACATTCTCGTGAATCATGAAAAAGATTACGACTACATCATTCTTGATTGCCCAGCGGGAATCACAAAAGAGACTCTTACTTTAAACGCTTATAGCGATTATCGCTTTGTTGTAGTGACGCCAGATAAATCATCTGTAACGGACTCATATTCACTCATTAAAATTTTGAATAAAGAGTTCGGCGTAAACGATAACCATCTTTTAATCAATAAAGTTTCATCAGAGCCGCAATATCAAAGAATGATTAAAACTCTCAGTGAAACAGTCGAAACATTCCTAAAGTGTCGTCTTCACATTCTTGGTGGCGTAGAGAAAGTAGAGTCTCCTGTAGATCATTTCGATACGGTTTTCCTCGAGCAGGAAAATAATTCCCTCCATAAGAATTTTCTGAACATTGTTAAGCGATTCACCGAAGAGGCAGAGGGCGTTGCCTTGGACCACGGCCAATTGGCGTTGAAAAGGTACTCAACACGCTCCGAACAAGAAGTTCGTTTAACAGTTTAAGCTAACGGGGGACTCGGATGTCGACTCTATCAAAAAAATTAAAAAACTTAAAAGATTACCGCTCTACCGTTGAACCAAAGGTGAAAGATGAAATTATCATCGAATACGCACCATTGGTTAAGTATATCGCGCAGAAGATTGCTTCTCGCTTACCTTCAAACATCGAGCTGGATGATCTCATCTCTTGCGGTGTAATTGGTTTGATGGATGCGATTGAAAAGTTCGATCCAAACCGTGACAACAAATTTAAAACTTATGCTGAATTCAGAATTAGAGGAGCGATCCTTGATGAACTTCGCGCTCAAGACTGGGTTCCACGTTCAATTCGTGAAAAAGCAAAAACTGTTGAACGCGCTTACAGCAAACTAGAAGCTAATCTTGGCCGTCCAGCTACTGACGAAGAAATGTGTTCAGAGCTTGGTATGAACCAGGAAGAATTCCATGATCTATTGAATAAAGCTAAATCGATCTCTCTTCTTAACATTGATGATTCAGCCAGTTTCAATAAAGGAGATAAAAAACTTATCTCTGAGGTAATGGAAGATCACAAGGCGCTTAATCCTTACACGACTGTTTCTCAAAAAGACTCTCGTGAAAAGATTAAAGAGGGGATTATGACTTTGCCGGAAAAGCAAAGACTCGTACTTTCTCTTTATTACTATGAAGATTTAAATTTAAAAGAAATCGGACAAGTTCTGGACGTAACAGAATCGCGTGTATCGCAATTGCATACTCAAGCGATTTTAAAACTTAAAGCAAAACTAAGAACGTTGTTTGAATCTTCAGAGGACCTAGCTAGCTAATGACCGCCAAAGCTTACCAAGAGGACTTTGAAAAAAGTCTGAGCACATTGGAAGACATCCAATTGCTTTCGGAGTTTTCAGTATCTCCCTTGGTAAGTCACGCTTATTTTTACCTCTCAGAAATGAAACGGAAGGCCGATGCTGTCTCTTCAGGACAAGTGGCCCACTTCGACTCTGTTGCCCGTGTTTTAGATGAAAAATTAAGTTCTATTGTTTCGGAATTTTTCGGTGATAAAACTCGCTTCAAAGATTTTCATTATTCAAAATCGACAGACAAAATTGATCTCAAAAAATGGGATCTCATTTTAGGAACTATCCCGGAGCTTTTGTCCGTGGTAAGTCTTTTTAACTTTCATGGAGCGGCCGAAATCCGTTTTGATGAAAATAGGCTGTCGATTGCAGGATTAATTTTAGAAGACGGCAAACTCGAATTAAACCGCAAATTCATCTATGTGGTGACAAGAAAGTTGATGAGACAAAAAGTTCTTCTCACTTTCAATCTTGAGAAGACGGCCAGAACTGGACTATTTAAGTTAACTTTAAAGGCCGATATATCTCACGATGATTCTCTAATTTACAGAGTAGGTTTCAAGGCCGGACCTCGTGAACACTATCTTGTTGGGTTCTCGAATATTTTTTGCCAGTATCGTGCTCATTTCTCGGATGTGGTGTCAGTTGGAAACCATAACGTAATCGAGATCGCTCATGATCTTTCTCTCAAACATTATTTTGGTATACCAGAGTTAAGCCGTATGGAATCGGCCAACAAAGAAATTTTACACTTTCCCTTTTTATTTCGTCCTATATCCATCATACTACCAGTGAAGGGCTCACTTGTGACCGATGCCTATTCACGCAGTCTGGATGACGAAAACAAGAGAAAACAGGATGTTTCTAAGCACTTTCGCACTATCGATTTTTTCTCACTTTTTAATTTTTGATTCAAATTTACTGTCTCAGGAGCCACTATGCGTTTCACTCTAGGAAGAGTTGTGCATTTCTATTATGCATTTGTATTAATGAGCATCATTGCTCTATTCGCTTATGGAGTGAAGTATTATTGGGACACAGGTCTCCTCAATATTGATTACGTCAGCAACCTTTATGATGGAACAAGCAAAGTAAAAGCAGTTAAAGATCGCAACGATATCGATGAACTCACGAAGTTTGTTGATGGCGATCGTATTAAAGATGCAATGAAGATCTTCCAACGTCTTCAAACAGACATTCGTGATTTGAAAGCGATTAAATCTACAGAAGCTGTTCCACAGTTTGATGAAAACATCCGTGCTGTAGAAAAATCATTGATTAACTTCCAATCAAATCCAGAATTATCAGCACTTCTCAATAATTTAAGTGGAAGAGTTTCGCAATTCGAAGCTTTCGTAACAGAAAAGAAGTGGCCGACACTTACAAAAATGTCGATCAATTTAAGAAATAGAATTTCGCCGAGCAGATTAATGGTTGGTGGTCTCTATAATTTTGAACGCACTCAAAATCTTGTTCAATCAGTAAATAACGATCTTGAAGCGATGACAAACTTCACTGAGTCTTCAGGTCTACCTTCAGAAATCAAAGTGGCTATCGTTAACCGCATTGCTGTTTTGAAAGAAGAAGCTTCTAAACTCAATGGCTACATTGAAGATCACAAAACTTTCAATAGAACATTCAAAGATTTCAGTACTCATTACGCAGCTTGGTTTAAACAAGTTGAACCGGAAATCGCATTCAAAAAAATCCAGTTCGAGAAAAGCTCTCAAACAATTCTTTATTCAATCATCTTTGTCTTTACAGGTTTGATTGGAGCGAGCGTTTTAGGATTTGTTCTTTACAATTACTCTTCGAAGAAAGGATCACAAAAAACTGAAAAGATGATTTTGGATTCTATCAAAGATGGTCTACTTCCTGTTGAAGCGAAGATGACAACTGCACATTCTCCGGAGTTCACTGCGGACTTTAATAAGTACCGCGACTACGCACATAAGCGCATGGCCTTTGGTTCAATCTTCCAGGAAGCCGTTCCATTTGCTTCAATCCTTCTCGATTCAAACTTAAACGTTGTTTGGGGAAATTCTCATTTCTATGAACAATGGCAGCTCGAAAATTTTAAAGAAGAAGATGATTCACTAACTTGGGATTTCCTTCAGCGCTTTACAAATTTAGAAGACAATAGCGCTGTTTTAAGTGCACTTCGCATGAGTGCGCCAGGAAATTACAAAATTCAGGTGAAGTCGAACACAATGGCCCAACCAACGCCATTTGAAATGTATGTGTCTCCTGTTGATTATTCAGGACAAAAGAGAATTTTAGTTATCTTCTACCCAATGAAAGAAACTGAACAAGCTCTTATGGCGCATAAAGTGGCCATCACGACTCCGATCTTAACAATGCTTGAACTGCAAAATGAAGAGAAGCTTTCAACTGAAATGAAAGTTCAGTTACGTACTCAAGCTGAAAAAGCAGGGGCCGCCGATCTTTATTCAATGATCAATCAATACATCGAAAAAACAGAACTTATCCGCGATGAACTCAATCGCGAAATTGAGCGTCTTGAAGCTCAAGCACATGATTTAAGAAACACTTCAGCAGACATCAGAAAATCGTTGGTCACTTCATACGAAAATCAGCGTGGATCGATGGAGAAGTACCGCACATTCAAAACGAGTGTAACTTCAATGCTTGAGGCCCGCGACAATTTAGAAGAGCAGTTTAGATATGCGATGAATTCTTCGCGTGAGTTATTTAAAGATCAAAGTAAAATCCTAAACGCCGCTGAAAGAGCAGAGAAAAATGTAGATGATTACATTAAATCTCTAAAAACGATTACGACTTTAAAAGGTGACTTTAAAGATCTCAAAACAAATGTTGAGGAATTTAAATCACGTATTGTGCAAGTACTGGATCAATTACTTATTTTCCAAAGCCATGAAGACGACACTCAACGTGTAGATCAATTCCTAGGAAAAATTAAAATTGAGATGAAGGGATTCGAAAAAGTTCTTCAAAGCTTCAATGAAGTTGTTACTCAATTAGATATCACAGTTACGAAAGTAGATATGATGGTGGAGTCTAGAGAGCGCATGGATCTGGATAGTATCCGCTATAGAATGGAATCAATTAAAAACAATTTAGAAAATGTTCAGTTCTCTGCTTCTAAAATTTCTCAAACTTCACATGCAAAAGATGAAGAGATGATCAATG
>CBIHOP010000044.1:0-13482 GCA_966211385.1 uncultured Bacteriovorax sp. | reverse complement strand
AACCCATCGGATGAAGAACGTTGAATCCAAGCATTCTCTTGTAGCGAGACATAATATCTGTTGCTGTATAACCTTCAGGGTGACCTACGTGCAATCCATCTCCCGATGGAAACGGAAACATATCTAAGGCGTAATACTTAGGTTTGTTAGTTTCGTTGTTGTTCGTTTTAAATGTTTTGTTTTCATCCCAATACTTTTGCCACTTGGCCTCAATTTTTTGGAAGTCATACTCAACAGGGGATTTCTCAGAAGAAGATACAGACATGCTTTTTTCCTTGGTAAATGAACCAATCGTTTCATGATTTGGCGAAGTCAAAAGTCTAACACTAGGAATTCTTTTTATAAAGTGTATAATAGGAGAGTACCAAGTTTTCCCCCCGAAACATTGTGATGAGATTTTGATATGAGTGAGAAAATTATCGTTTATCCCATTAGCGCCAATCCTCCAACTTGGGGACATGCCGATATCATGATGAGGGCCGCAACTCATTTCGACCGCCTCTATTGGGTAGCCGCAACAAATCCTAAAAAGGCGTATATGTTCACACTGGAAGAACGTCTGGAAATGATGCAAGCCTATGTGGATTACTATAAATTAAAAAACGTCACAATTTGCGCCCACGATGGAACGATCGTTCGTTTCGCTGAGGATAAAGGCGCGCAGTTTCTCCTTCGTGGTCTAAGAAACTCTTCGGACTACCAAATGGAATTAGAACTTTCTGTTGGTAACCGCGGTATCAGTAAAGAAATCGAAACCATCTGTATGTTTTCGAAGCCCCACTTTGCAACTATTTCGTCGAGCTTGATTCGCGAACTCGCACAGCTGAACGAGCGAATTGATCAATACGTCATGCCTTCAATTGCCAAAAAAATTCTGCATAAACTTCATGGGGACAAGGCCATCAAATAATGCGCACGCTGATTATTCTAGGACATCCAGACAAAAAATCACTCTGTGCAGGTCTCGCCGACAATTATGAAAAAGGCGCTCGCGAAAAAGGCGGAGATGTCGCTCGAATAAATTTAAACGACTTATCTTTTAATCCCAATCTAAAAAACGGATATCGAATCATCCAGCCACTTGAGGCAGATCTCGTTGAGGCCCAGCGACTTATCAAATGGGCCAATCACATTGTTATCATTTTCCCGGTATGGTGGGGATCAGTTCCAGCTTTGCTCAAAGGTTTTCTCGATCGCACGCTTCTTCCCGGTTACGCTTTCAAATATCGCGAAAATTCTCCTATGTGGGATAAACTTCTCTCAGGTAGAAAGGCCCGCCTCATTGTCACAAGTGATGCCCCCGTATGGTGGCTGTATCTCACTTACTTTCATCCTGCTGTGAACATGATGAAAAAAGCCGTCCTTGAATTCTGCGGAATTTCCCCAGTGACAGTCATGAGCTTCGACTCCATCAAAAATGCATCAGAAAAAAAACGCGAAGCCATGCTCTACAAAGCCTTCCGCGCAGGCCTAGATGACAATTAAATCATTAGGACTCCCACGCGGGTCTGTTATCGTTATTCCCCATAACCCTTTGTGGAAATCCGCCTTCATTGAAGAGAGTTCTCGTTTAATGGCAAATCTGCCTCAATTAAAATTGCATCACATAGGCTCAACGGCCATTGAAGGCCTGGATGCAAAACCCATTCTCGACATCATGGGCGAAGTCACTTCCGTGAATCAGGCAGATTTGATGAAACCAGAGCTCGAAAAACTCGGCTACGAATGGAAAGGAGAGTACGGAATACCAGGAAGGCGATACTGCGTATTGTATGAAGGAAATATTGCTTTAGTTCATCTGCATATTTTAGAATCTACTTCTCTTGAATTTAAAAATCACCTTAAGTTTCGCGATTGTCTCAATCAGAACAAAGCTCTACGAGAGAAATATAATCAACTCAAGCACAATCTCATTAACTCCGGTTCAACTCGGGAAGCATACACCGAAGGTAAATCCGAATTCATTCAAAGAGTTCTAACGGATAAAATTTAAAGCACGAAAATGGATTTTTTCTGCGTCCAGAATTTCACTTAGCAACTTTTGCAATCCACTGAGAAAATCACTCTTTTCGATATCTGCCTGAATCTTTTTTGCATACGGACCATAAAGAGCATTTAAATAATTGCAAACCGGTAACGAGTTATAAGGATCTAAAACCGACTGTGTTCGTGAATGATGAATTCCATTATTGAAAATATAATGAAGAACATTCTTCAATTCACGTGGTGATGTAATTTTTCGTAAATGATAACGATGTTTGTAGACGGTACCATTAGCGCATTTAATTTTATTAATTCGTTTAGACAGCGAAATTCCCAATGCCTGCATTCCCAGATGAACAATTCTTTTGTCAGCGGCTTCAACTAGCAAATGAATGTGATTATGTTCAAGTGTGTAATGAATAATCCTTAAACCTTTATAACGGGCCCTCATGATTGCGTGATGAAGAGCTCTGAGAACTTGTTTGGATTTGATATCCGCCTTATTCTCCCGAACCTTGATAGTGAGATGAAGCGATGTTGGACGGAAAATTTCTTCTCTCTCTATATGCCTGATACCTTTGTCATGAATGGCGGGACGTCCGGCCCTTTTGGGATTTAATAGTGAAAGCTGAGTATGTTTTCTGATTTTGCGCATTCGAACCTCCGATGGAGGTTGTGCAAATCTAGTAGATATGGAAACGATGAAAGTTATTATAATTCCGCAGACAATTTGAACCACTCAATCAATTGTTGAAGCTTTTCATTACTGGCGATGGCCGCAGGAAAAGTTCGCTCGAAATCGTTGATCAAGTCTTTTTTATTTTGAGCAGATTTTGCAAGAAATAGTGGTCTTAGAAATGATTTTTCTTTTTCTTCGGAAGTGATGTAGGAAATGAGTAATTCAAATGACTCGAGATCAGCCTTTTTGTTGGCGGCAATGAACACACTTCGGCGCATGTCACGTCCCCATGTTTTATAATCCTGAGACCATTTTAATAAATCTTTTTGATAATCGTGTGAGAACTCATCAGGATATTTTCCTGCACAAATTCGGCACGCGCTTTCTTTTTTATCTGTTGGCAGATTTTTATTAAAGCAGCATTCTTCACAAGTGTAAGCGATTTCTAGACCTTCGCTATGAAGGTATCCGCAATTGTGAATCATCTCATGGAAAATCATTGAGCGAAGTTCAGTTGGATTTTTTTGCGCCATTTCTGAGAGTCGAGGACCGAGCCATAAGTAGGGATGACGTTTGCTGCTGCCAGGGAAAGAACCAACTGCACCGATTTCTTTACCGAAAGGCCAGCCACCACAAAGTATTTTCGGCGGATTTGCTTTATCTGCAAAAAGCTGATCGAAACATGAATTGATTTGAGGGCCTATGGTACCTAATGAAGAAAGATTCGCTAGGCAGGTCCGACCCTCTTTCATGGTTTCATTATAGAATGCTGATAATTTTTTAACAGGCATTCTCGAGTTGCAATCGGCTTCGATTTTCAAATTTGTTTCAGTTAAGTAATAACCATTTTTGAGGATTGGGTCTTTTGCAAAGAGGGGGAGAATAAGAAGAAAAAGAAGTTTCATCGTTAGAACTCAAGGACGATGTCGTTTGAGAACCACTTCTTCTGAATTTTATAATCTTTCAATGATTCGTTTTGTTCGTAATTTTCTAAAAGATAGGGTTGCATTGTTTTAATGAAATCTGAGCTACATCCGTTGGGAACTTCTGCCCCCAGAGTTGTAAACTCTGAAGCAATTTTTCGCTCTACTCCAGTTAACGCATTCACTGATGTATGGCTGAGAATACTTGGAACACGTATATCCTGACAGCATTCATGATCGGAAACGTCTTCTTTTAGAGTCTTTTGATTGTAGAGATTTTTGAAAAAATCGAAACTCTCTTGCATGACGAGTTTCTTAGAATTGTTTTTATGAATGTTATCTGCGGCGGCACCGGTTGCAAAAACGTGAGTGACATTCACTTCTGCCTTATTTGAATCTGCCATTATTTTAAGTACGTGATCACTTTTTCCCTCAACCGAAAGCGGGATTTCACCGGCGCAAATAAAGCTGATGGTATGGAACTTTCTTAAAAGTGGATTGGCATTTTTCTCAACGAATACATACTCACGATGATGGGGACTAGGAATATTTTCGTATTCAACTTTAAGAGGAGTGATGATGATTTTGCTTTTTTCCTGTTCGTTTTTTTTAGCTTCACTCTTAATTGAAAATTTACTTGTTCGCTTATAGCAGGCCAATTCATTGTTGATTGATAAAGGAACATTGGTCGTATCTTTATCATAAAAACCCATCTTACTGCCGCCGCCGCCAATGGATATACCAAAGCCTGTTTGGTGGTAGACACCAATTGCACCAGTGTTACACTTTGCCCAGATTTCTGATGAGCATAATAAGGCGGATATGAGAAAAAGCTTTTTCATACCAGTCTGATCGGCAATTTGTTTAGAGACTTAAGCGCGAGCTAAGGCATTGATCACATGTCCGCCGGCCAGCATTCCATAAGTGGCCGTTACGTGAGTGATCGAACCCATTCCTGATTCGCAATCAAGCTTCAGGTTGGTTTCTGGGTCCGGGATAGCACATGTTTCGCCTTCAGCAGTAGGGAAGACTGGGTCTTCAGCTGAAAAAACGCAAGGGATGTTGAACTTAGGACGTTTCTTAATTGAAGTCACACCACTGCCTGGAAAAGCATGTTGCTGTCGAAGTTGCTTTCTGAGTTTGAAGAGAAGAGCATCCTTTACAGTCTCGCCGAGATCGACAATTTTTACTTGTGAAGGATCGCGTTTACCAGCGGCACCACCCACAACCATGATAGGTATGTTTCTTTCCTGGCACTTCGAAATGAGCAGGCATTTGTTATTGAGTGAATCGATGGCCTCAATGATGAAATCCACTGGAGCATCCAGAAGAGCATCGGCCGTTTTTTCTGTAAAGAAATCAGCGTGAGCGACAACATTACATTGTGGATTGATAGCGATGATACGTTCACGAAGAACTTCAACTTTTAATTTTCCAAACTGACCATCCATTGCAGGCAGCTGGCGATTAGTATTGGTGATGCAAACATCGTCTAGATCTACGAGGGTAATAGAACCTACACCCGATCTTGCGAGTGCTTCCGCGGCCCATGATCCTACGCCACCGACTCCAATGACCATAACTCGAGCGTTGAGAAGACGTTTTAATCCACTGATTCCGTAGAGACGGGCAATTCCGCCGAAACGATTATTATAATCATCACTGTTGAATTCTTTGTTTTCCATGTCGTGACTATACAATTTCATCTTTTCTTTTAAAAGGCTCAGGAGAATAATTATAGTATGTTTCAAAATGATCACGATGCGCTCTATGAGCCACGAAATATGTTTGTCTGGTTTATATTGGGTTTCCAAGGGGGAATTCTTAATATCGGCGGATATCTGTCTGTTCATAGGTTCGTTTCCCATATCACTGGATTTGCAACGCTTTTTGGGGCTGAAGCTGTAGGAAGTAACCTACTCAAGGCAGCGGGACTATTACTTGTTCCTTTTGTTTTCCTTATTGGGGTGATGATTTCAGCTTGGTTGATCGAGAGACAAAGATTAAGAAACCGTCCACCTAAATATAGTTTGGTTTTCTCACTTATTATTCTTAACTTACTCGCCCTCTCGTTGTTGGGTATGAGTGGAATGCTTGGACAATTTGGAGAGGAATTTAATTTCGGCAGAGATTATGTCGTTTTGTTTATTCTCGCTCTAACATGTGGACTTCAGAATGCCACAATTTCCTCTGCCTCAAAATCAGTTGTGAGAACTACTCACATAACCGGTCCCTCAACAGATTTAGGTATAGGTCTCGTGAGACTATGGACCATGAGACATGCTGTCGATAAAAAAGAACTCTTTGTAGTTTGGTGCCGATTAGGAATAATCGTCTCTTTTATTTTGGGATCACTCGTTGGTGCCTTCGCCTTTCAGGCCTTGGAATTCGTCGGATTCCTTATACCTATGGGGATAAGTTTATTCGTGGCCTGGAAATTGAGGTTCCGCGCACACTCTGCCTTGTAAAGATTTCATGAAAGTCCCTAACCATCTCGAGATCATTTATACTAGAGCGACAAGTTCACTATTTAGGAGAAGACCATGTCGCTGCAAAAATTTAAAATCGTTTCGCCAAAAGATGGTCAGTCAGTAGACAACATTTTTGAAAGTTTGCTCATTAATACAGATCACATTATTTCATTGAAGCCCATTCGTATGGTCGTAGAAGATAAGTTAGTAATGGGATATTGGATTCGCACGACGAACGGGAAAAAATATCGTGCCGTTGAAATTCCAGATTCGCTTAAGGCCTTGTTACAAGATGAAGATCATGTATCAACCGTAAAGCTGAATGTATTAAGTGAGGAACCTTCTCAAAACGAACTTTTGAATTAATCAATTCGATTTCATCTGCACTCCCTCCCGTTAGAATTAGACGTTGAGGGGAGTGCTTTGCAATCATCTGATCCACGACCGACTTCAGATAATTTTCCGTCGCAAATAAAATTGCTTCTTTTGTATCCACAGGAATTTCATTTTTCTTCGATTGCAAATACTGATGAAAATCGATTTTAGAAAACTTTGGAAGTTGAGCGCTTTGACTGTAAGTTTCTAGGAAACGATTTATTCCTGGAAAGATTGCTCCTCCCATAAAACCGTCCGAGGTCACTAGATCTATGGTCATAAATGTTCCCGCATCTATCACCAAAGCGCATTCATCATTTTTTAAACTTTTAAAAGCATGATAAGCGGCCACTAAGCGATCTTCACCTAAAGTCATTGCATAATGAACGGGCATATCAAAGAAATAATTTTCTTTACGGTAATCACCAATCGCAAAATTGATAGGTAAATTT
The DNA here is from genome assembly GCA_966211385.1 of uncultured Bacteriovorax sp. Classification (GTDB taxonomy): domain Bacteria; phylum Bdellovibrionota; class Bacteriovoracia; order Bacteriovoracales; family Bacteriovoracaceae; genus Bacteriovorax. The sequence continues at coordinate 6,599 of CBIHOP010000044.1, read as the reverse complement.
AATTTTTTCCCTACACTAGCGGCAATTAAAATATCGGATGATGATGGAGAGTATTCATCTAGAGCAATAACAGAAAATCCCTTCGTAGTGTGAATGGCCACATTCGGATTAGTGTTTCCATTATCGATCGTGATTAATCTCATTTTAAGTATTCGTTAATAAGTTTCTTTTTTACTTCGTAAACGTTGCCAATTGGTTTGCAGAATTTTGGTGGATCTTTTTTTCCAAGGTGAAGGAGGTCATTGATGACGAGAACTTGCCCGTCAGTATCTTTACCTGATCCGATTCCAATTGTAGGAATTTTTAACTTTGCAGTGATTTCTTTAGCAACGTTTTCCTCAACAAATTCCAGAACGATGGCGAAACAGCCAGCGGCTTCAAGTGCTTTTGCTTCTTTTAGTAAACGGGCCTTTGAAGCTGTGTCTTTACCGTGAGTGTAATAGCCGCCTTGCTCGTGAACTGATTGTGGTGTGAGACCAATGTGTCCCATGACTGGAATTCCAATTTGAGTGAGGCGTTCGATCAACTGACATTCAAAAGGATATGCTCCCTCAAGTTTTAAAGCTTCTACACCTGATTGTTGGAAAAGCTTAATTGAATTTTGAAGACCCATTTCAAGCGATGCATATGTACCAAACGGAAGATCAGCTATAACGAAAGTTTCTGGTGCACCTTTTTTAACAGCTTTTGAAAAAACAATCATCGTATCAAGATCAACTTGAATCGTGTGATCGTATCCGAGAATAACATTTCCAACACTGTCTCCTACGAGAATCATATCTAGTGTTGTTTCATTGAGAAGTTGAGCCGTTTGAAAATCATAGCAAGTGAGAACTTGTAGACCTTTTTTTGCCGTCTTCTTTTTAAATGCTCTAATCTTTCTTGTATCTAATTTTTTCTTTTCCATAAAAACCTTATTGTGGAATCAAATCTGCTTTTAATTTTTTATATAAATGCGTGAGTTCTTCTTTATCCCATTCCTGAATGACATTACGTCTTAATTCATCAGCATCTCTTTCAACTTCAGTAAAAAATTTTCCGGATTTTACATCATTGAAAAGTTCATCAAGGCTTTTTTTAAAGTGATCATTGATAAGAATTTGGCGTCCTTTTTGTGATCCGATTAAAGCGTTCGGAGAAATCAATTTGAAGAATGCTTCAGGTCCCAAGGTAACGAGTGCATGTGAAATGGATTTTAATTCTAAGAAACACTCCATGAATGCAACTTCAGGTGAAATATTATTTTTTCTTAAAGTATTAAATGATTCCAGAGCAACATAGGGAAGTATTGAACAAAGTAATGATTGTTCTGAAAACAAATCGGCCTGGCATTCTTCCAGCGGAGTGCTTGCATAGAGAGCGGTTATGCCGGCCGCTTTGGCCAATGCTTTTATTTCGTTTTGAAGCTTTGGATCGCATTGAAAAGCCGCGCCGATTTTTCCCTTCACTTCATATTGGAAGCGAACTTCACTGGCGATCGCTTTTGGAGCGAGTAGAGAGTGATTATATTGCGAGTATTGTTTATCAAGAGCGTGCTTACTTAAACTGAACCCATGTGCATAGACGATATGCGCACCGCTTGGCAGGAAGTTTTGGTTTGATTTTAAAAAAGCTGCATGCTGGTCATCGGGAATGAGCATGACCAAGAGAGTTGAATTTTTTAGTTCATCGCTCTCTGTGAGAATCGTTTTAAAACCTAGTTTTTGGGCCGTTTGAAGGTTTGTACTGTCTTTTCTAAGGGCAATGGATACAAGCGTTCCAGAGTCGCGCAAATTGAGCGCCCAGGCCTTTGCTTGTGATCCAAATCCAATTATTGTGGCCGCTTTTAACTCGGACATCTCTCATTTCCTTCCTATTGGTTCTGGGATAAAGTTACACTTAAACCATACAAGAGGCTAGTGCCCAGTGAAAATAATCCTGCCACCCGAAAGTCATTATTATCAGCAAGCAAGTTTGAACAGGGGACTCCAAACTTTCACTTCGTTCATTTCGGATGATTGTAAAATGGTTTTTCTGGATCGCCATTTAGATCGACTGCTCAATGGTGCCCACTGGTTGTTTCCAAAGAACAATTGGCTTGAAAGACGAGATGAAATTAGAACTTTGATGGCGAGACATTTTATTCCTCACCGCTATTTTCGCATTATGATTTTCGAAGATAACCTAATTTTCTCAAACGATGAACATCGTCCTAAGGCCGTTAGCTTAAAGGCGCAAAAAGCTGTTTCTATTAAGCCCGAAACGATGCTGCCACCCTATGTGAAGTCTCCGGCATATCTCATTGCCGAAGCTGAATTAAGAATTGCAAGCACGATGCAATCGGAAGACATCATTTTCTATGATGAAAATAACTTTCTCTGTGAAGCCTCAACTTCAAATGTATTCATCGTGGCCCCTGGACGAAAAATCATCACTCCCGTTCCAAGTTCAAAAGTTCTAAGTGGTGTTACTCGCTTAATGCTTATAGAATTTTTAAGAAAAAACAATTACGATATTGAAGAGAGAAATGTTGTAGAATTGGAAGTTTTAGAGGCCCAAGAAATTTGGTTATCGAATTCCGTTTCCGGTTTAAGATTTATAGAAAATTACGACAGTAAAAAGAAAGACCATACATTATTCGATGAAGTCCTTAAGGGCTTCGGAAGATTTGGCGAAAGATATGAATAAAATTTTGAAAGTGAAATGTCCTATTTGTGATACGCAGTTTGATTATTATAGTTCAGAGTTTAGACCTTTTTGCTGTGAAAAATGTCGTTTGATCGATCTTGGTCACTGGTTCAAAGAAAGTTATGCCGTTCCAACGAAAGATGAAAAAGGACAAATAGATCAGGATAAAAAAAATCATCCCAATGATGGTGATGATTCAATCGATGAAGAAAGCGAATATCTTTAATGAAAAAAATCACTGAACAAAAAGTAGTTCTTCAAGCAGCTATGGAGTTAGCAGAAGAATTGGCGATAAAAGCATCACTCTTTCTTTTAAAAAAACAAAAGAAAATTTCGAGCTTAAAAATTACAACGAAAATCGCACAGGGGATTGCTTCCGATGCAGATACTGAATCGGAAAAGCTCATCATCAATGGAATCAAAAAAAAATATCCACAACATTTCATCCTTGCAGAAGAGAGCGCTTACAAAGAGTTCCAAGGTGAGATGTCTCGTTATAATTTTTTAAAAGAAAAAGAGTGGGTCTGGATCATTGATCCTTTAGATGGAACTAACAATTATCTCAATGGCCTTGATTATTATGGCGTTTGCATTTCATTGGCCCATTATGGTGAACCTGTTGTTGGTATTGTAATGAGACCACCAACGGGTGAATGTTTCCTCGCTCAGAAAGGAAAGGGAACAAGAATAGTCAACTACACTCAAAATTTTACTAAACGTTCCCCAGCTAAAAAAATTTCTACCTTAACGAATAAAAAGAAATTAAAAGATTCTTTGCTTGTAACAGGATTTACAACAGAAAAAGGCGAAGTATTTGATCAAGAGTTCGCTCTATTTAAAATGATGGTAGGGAAGAGCCGAGGCATCCGCAGAATGGGGAGTGCGGCCCTAGATCTCTGTTATGTTTCAAAAGGCGTCTTCGATTGCTTCTGGGAAAGAGGGTTAGCAGCTTGGGATGTTTCCGCAGCTGGACTCATATGCCAGGAAGCGGGAGTGAAAGTAACTGATTATCAAGGTCAGAAATTTCATCCTTTCCAGGAAACAATTCTTGCTGCTAGAGGTGGGCTGCACACTGAGATCTTGTCTTTATTTGGTAACAGATTATAATTTTCTTACCACTTGAATCTCATAAATCCTAGGAAGGGACCGTGCAGGAAACATTACGTTTAATACTCACAAAATTTACTGATGAAACAATCACTGTCTTCAGTTTGCTTTTATTAGTAACGATGGTGGCGATTGTTATTTATTGGTTTTATAACCGTAAGAAGTTTCACCAACTCTCGCATGAAATTCCAGCTTCAGTTGTTAAGAATTATTTAGATTCAATTATTCAAAATTCAAATTCTCTAAAATCAAGTTTGTTCCGTGGCGGTGGTTTAGATATCGGTAATGGTATCCCTTCTGTTGTTCCAGTTGGTGACCTTCCTTCATCAATGAGCATTGGGATTGGATCTGGTAGCGAAGAAATCACTCAAAAAAACGCAGAGATTGCTTCTCTTGCTCAAAAGCTAAAAGACTCTCAAAAGCAAATTGCTGATCTTGAAAAACGATTACAGGATCTCTCGGCAGGAAAAGGTCTTGGCGCAGAAACTGAACTTCTGAAAAAAGATCTCGCTACACTTCAACAACGTTTGAAAGAAACTGAAAATCAACTGGCAGAAGCTCGTGCTTCCAGCGGTGGTGATGCTAACCTTCAAAAAGAACTGACTTCCGTTACAAACGACAGAAACGAACTTCGCGAAAGATTGAAAGAATATGAAATCATCGAAGAAGATCTCGCTAACCTTAAACGTCTACAGCAAGAAAATGATCAATTAAAAGCAGAATTGATGGCCTTAAGAAAAACAGGAGCGGCAGCTCCAGTGGCAGCAGCAGCACCGGCCGCGGCTCCAGCACCAGCTGAAGAAGAGTTAGACTTAGAAGCTGAAATGGCCAAGGCAATTGCTGACAGTAAACCGGCTTCAAAAGCAACTCCGGTTGAAGTGCCAGTTGATGATGTTCCAGCTGAAGAAGGCGAACAAAAGTCTGCGGAAGAGTTACTCTCAGAATTCGAAAAAATGCTCGGCTAATTTATAACAAGGTAGAGAATATGAAGAGATCAGCGGTTGTTTTAAGCCTAGGGTTATGCCTCACTTTTGCCGTACAGGCGAGTGCAGCGATCAACAACATTGATGTGAAAAATTCTCTGCTTAAACGTTATTCAGAAAACTATTCTGACAAAACTCAACTTGCTCAGTTGAAAATGGAAACACTGAAATATGGCGGACAATCTGTTGAGGCCCTGATTGAAGTTATGAAGAATGGTAAATATCCGGATAAAAATCGCTGGGTCGCTACCTTTCTTTTAGGTCAAATCATGGGAGAAAAATCAGCGCCATTTCTCGCAAAATTTCTTCAACATCCTCATTGGGTTTTAAGAATGGCGAGCTTGAAAACAATGCTTGCATTGAAACAAAAAAATTACAGTTCTCATTACGCTAAATTGCTAAACGATGATTCTTTTCTTGTGCGTTCACAAGCTCTCGATAACATCCGTCAGTTGCGTTTAACAGAAAGTGCTCCTCAAGTTTGGGCCATGTTATATGATAAAAAAAATTACTACCAACCGACGATGAATGGAAAAGCACTTAAAGCAAAGAGAAGCAACATCATTAAAAATGTCATTACAACAGTTGGTGATCTAAAGTTCGAAAAAGCGAAATTGCCACTTATCAAAATGATCCAAAAAGATCGCTACAACGATATCTTCCCAGAAATTGAAAGTAGTCTTGTGAAAATCACTGGAGTCAATCCACCAAAAGGTGATGCACGAGCGAAGAGAATTTTCTGGCAGAGACAAGCTCTTAATACGACGATTGAATAGCGATTAATTAAAACGCTTTCTCAGCTTCTTTCGTTTTCTTATCTTCAATCTCTTGAAGTTTCGCTTCGATTTCAAGTGCTCGTTCTAAACGATAGAGGATAGATTTTTCAAGAATGCCGTCACTGCGGATAACTTTCCAACCCTGTAGAAAATCTTGTTCAATTCTCTGACGTTTGAAAACAGTGACTTTAGTCACTTCTTTGTTTCCGCGATATCCTTTTACAGCATTGATAATGAGTTTGAATTCGGCCGATTTTACAGCATCGTTGGATCCAAATGAGTCAGCAAAATTGAGTTCAAGCGTATTATCAATCCATCTCGTTTTGATGATACCCGCATCTTGAACAAAGACCTCTCGAGGATATTTATTGGTAATTTTGAGAAGCTCAATCCAAACTTTATTGTAATCGAAGCGATAGACCTGGCTGGGAATTTCAAGGTCTTCGGTTACGTGGCGATAGTTTTCATAGGAAGAACAGCCAGAAATAACAGCAAGAACGGCCGAAACTACAATGAGTTGTGCCATGCACTTTCTGAAACTTTTCTTTATAAGTTGAGAAAAACTTTTTATCATCTTATCTATATTGTATCGGATTATAAAAAGAAGACAAAGTATTTGAAAAAGGAACCTATGACCCACACAAAAACTATGGCAGATGTTCTAAGATTAGAGGCCCAGTCACTCATTAGTGCCGCCGATAAATTAGAAAAAAACCACACGAGCGAAGTTGAAAAACTAAAGAGTTTATTCGACCAACTCCGTGCTGTGGGATCTTCACTTATTTTTTGTGGAGTTGGAAAGTCCGGCATTATTGCGCAAAAGTGTGCTTCGACGTTCACTTCATTAGGTCTTCCATCATTTTTTCTGCATCCAACGGAAGCTTTGCACGGAGATTTGGGGAGAGTTGGTGAAAACGATGCCATCGTTTTTTTGAGCAAATCGGGTACAGCAGAAGAAATCATCAAATTGTTTCCGTTCCTTCGAATTCCTCGCTCACGTAGAATCGCTTTGGTTGGAAATGCTCAATCACCGATTGCGAAAGAGTGCGAAATTTTCTTTGATTGT
>CBIHOP010000043.1:0-13535 GCA_966211385.1 uncultured Bacteriovorax sp. | reverse complement strand
ACCTCACATCCCTTTTACTTCTTCTTTGATTTGATCTTCAGAAAGAATATCAACTTGGAAAACACCTGGAACCACGGCCATTTGGCGAGCGACACTTTGGTACGATTCACTTGAAGCAATTAGTGCGTAGAAAAAGTCTCCTGCTTTGTTTTCAGGAATCATTTTAGTGAATTGCTCTTCAAGATAAGATTTTTGTCCGATCGAAAGAACGAGAATGATAGAAAAAAGGAAAAGGAAAAATCCTCTGATTGGTGATTTCTTTAAAATTTTAAAAAACTGAATTAGATAAAACATGCATGCCCCGAATACACTAAACGTCCGTTGTCCAAGTGAATAATTCGGCCAGTGAAACTCTTAATGAGTTCTTTATTATGTGTGGCCCAAATAACAGTCAATCCTCTCTTCGTATTGTAGAGATTAAGTACATCGAAAAGTCTGCGTGTATTGTCGATATCGAGTGACGATGTTGGCTCATCTGCAATGAGAACATCAGGTCTTGTCAGAAGAGCTCTGATGATGGCCACTTTTTGTTTGAGTCCACCGTTAGCATCATTCACTTTTAAATTGAGACGATCTTTAATTCCCAGAATGCGAGCGAGCTCGTGCATGTCTGTCATGAATTCGCTTTTTGAAGCATAGACAGAAGAGTCATAAGCAAACATTAAATTTTCTTCGCAAGTATACTTCCCCATCAGGCGGAGATCTTGAAAGACGTTTGAGATGAATAGATTCTTTTTTCCAGCGAAGAAATCCGGACGAATAATTTTTCCGTTCGTTGGATTTTGTAATCCTGAGAGAACTTTTAGTAATGTGGTTTTCCCTGCACCTGAAGCACCAGTGACGAAAACAATTTCTCCGCGCTCAATTGTGAGTTGCACATTTTTTAAAGCGCGAATGTCTCCGAATTCAACTGAAACATCTTCACAGTAAAACACTGGACCTTTCGATGACTGGGCACCGAGACCTTTGTGGCCTTTATTATTTTTTAGTTGTGATGATGGCGTTTGATTAAACATAAGCGACACTCTCTTACTGTGATGTCTAATACTGAAAATACGTCCTGATTTTCAGGGGAGTTATCCCACTTAAATGTTACATCGGATTTGTTTTTTAGGATAGATTTTTGCAAAACCAACATCATTACTCGGGTAATTTTTTCACGCCTAAACTAGCTGAAACTTCCCTCGATAATCCCCTCTTTAAGAAGGAGTTCGTAGGCCGAAGTTGAGCAGTAAACGTTTGGAATGAAGTTGTTGCTATTAAACAATTTTGAGATGAGTGAGTTTTCCACATCCCCGAGTAGTTTAACTTCTCCATTTTCCATGGCGATTTTCACGGCATCCCTATCGAGAAGCACGTTTGCCAGCTGGGATGAAGATGAATTTCGGGCGACGTTTTTCGGAGATCGCACGAACATAATAGATTTTGTCGGAATGTCCGAGAGAACCCAGTCCGCTGGTCCACCCTTTTTCTTCAGGAAATCTTCGATTTCAAGGTATTTCGCCTGGGCCTTTTTAATGTATTTTTCAATGGCCTGAGGATCATCTTGCGATAGAAGTCTGGACTTAAATTCTTCGCACCGGATAGCTTTGCCTCCGGAAGCGAGTAAAATCGTCCGGGCCATGTCTTTCATTTTTGGGTTTTTATCGAGATCGCCATTCATGAGATGTTTATGGACCAGACCCATGAAATACGTATCGTTGAATCCATAAAACTTCATTGGATTGTTTTCAATCATGTCGAGCAATTCGCTGTAGCGATAGATCCAACCCTTTTCAAGAAAATAGAAACAAATTTTTTCAGCGATCGCATCGAACTTCGCTCCCCTTGGTGAGCGAATAACCTGCGAGTACCAGCTAAAACGGCTTGTGAGAAAATCTTCTACACAATGAAGAGCATTATGTCTGACGGTGAGGATATCGTGGTTATCGATGCGTTTAACCTGAAAGTGATACAGTAGATAATCGCGATCGTAAGAGCCGTATTTTAAACCGGTATAGTGAGCATCTCGTAGAAGATAGTCCATGCGATCGCAATCAACTTCGGAATGCAGAATCTGATTGGCGAGAATAGATTCATCAACACCTTTAACAAGATCAGAAATGCGTTGAGGATCGATGCCATATTTTTTGAGAATGTGAGTGATCCCACCTTCGTAATCTGTATTCTTGATAATGAACGCACCAAGATTTTCATGGTCGTCAGGAAGACCTTTTCCATTTTTTGCTTTAGTCGTCTCACCGTATTCGATGTAAGCGCCTTCAGTTGTGTGTGAGAAAAGAAATGTTCCGAGGTCATGCATAAGGGCCGCAAGACGAACGCTCTTGTGATAAATGGCTTCTGGAGTTCGGCAGTCAGCATCCATGAGTTCATTTTCAGAAACTGCACGTTTACATGACTCTAAAATTTTATGAGCGTTGAACATGACTCCAATTGAGTGATGAAAACGGGAGTGCTCAGCTCCTGGAAAAACGTAACAAGAAAATCCTAATTGCTTAATCCAGCGCAGACGCTGATAAAACGGGCTTGAAATGATTTCCCACTCAATCGGGTTGAGCTTGATAAAACCATAGATAGGATCATAAATGACGTGTTTTTTTTGAACTGTTTGAGTCATGTTAGTTGTACCTTCCGTTGTCCAACTGGAAAAAATAGGCCCTCGCGTGAAAGCGAGGGCCGAGATCTTTTTTTAATTAATGTAAATTCTTTTTGCTAGCTGCTTTTTTATCTTTCTTATTTTTCTTCACTGCAAGCATTACTTTTGATTGTAGTAATTCAAGCATGATCTTCGCTTCACGTCTTAGATCATTTTCGTTCACGAAGCGGTAGAAATTTTCAATATCGATAGCAGTTCTGAAGTTTCTTGGGGTCTTCGGGCCTTCAGCGACTGTTTCAGTTTCCGTAGTATTTGTCATCGTATCCTCCAACTAAGCAAGTTTATATTTTTCGAGACGTCTTTACAATACAAGTTATGCTTCCTTATCGAACTCGATCCCGTAGCTATGAAGCTTGTTGTAAAGTGTCTTAACCGTGATTCCAAGAACTTTAGCAGTTTTCGTCTTGTTTCCACCCAATTCGCCAAGTGTGCTCATGATGTGGTTTTTCTCTAATTCTTCTAGAGTAATGTGTTGGAAATCTGCGGCTTTCTGCAGGGTAACTTTCTCTGCAACGATTACTGGTTGTTGAGCTTCTGCATTCTGGATGTTTTGATCCAGGTGAAGTTTTTCGATAATTGAACCTTCAGCTAAAACGCTTGCACGCTCTACAACGTTTTGAAGTTCTCTCACGTTTCCTGACCAGTTGAACTCTGTAAGAGCTTTGATCGCCGATGGTGAGAAAGATTTCTGTGCATCTTTTGCTTTATTCTGATTCAAGAAGAAGTTAGCGATTAGTTCGATATCTTCTTTTCTCTCTCTAAGAGCTGGTGCTTTTAACACTACAGTTGAAAGAGCGAAGTATAAATCTTCTCTGAAAGATCCTACTCTCACTAAATCCATTAGATCTTTAGTTGAAGCAGAAATCATTCTTACGTCTGATTTAAAGAAACCATTGCTACCAGCTTTGATTCCCATTTTGCTAGTGATGAATTGAACAAGTTTGTTCTGAACATTCGGTCCCATTTTCTCAATTGAGTTTAAGAAAAGTGTTCCGAAGTTTGAAACTTCAAGCATACCCATTTGGTTGTCATTACCAAAAAGTTCAAGATCAAGTTGAGCTTCGTTCATTGTTGAACAGTCAACAGTAACGAATGCTCTGTCACGACGGTGGCTTCTACAGTGGATTCGACGAGCGATCATTTCCTTTCCTGTAGCTGCTTCACCCATGATGAATGCATTGATATCTTTATCACATACACGGTCAACTAGAGCGAGAAGATCTTTCATCGCTACTGAGCGACCAATGATTTCTTTTTCCATGATTCTATATGTATCCTGGATTTTTAATCCAGAACGTGATTCTTGAAGTTCTTTCTCTTTAAGTTCGATTGTTCTTAAAAGAGTTTCGTTCATGTTCTTAGCGGCCAAATACATTTTCATGTTTTGGATTGGCCCTTTGATTTCGTTAAGAACTGACATACCTGAAGTCATGTCGTCTTTATTAAATTCACGTGAACCGTCTTTCATTTGAATGTGGATTGATCCAAGGATCACACCTTCGCTTGCAATTGGAAGACAAAGTTCTGCCTTAATTCCTTCAAGAGCTTCAAGTGTAAAAACCGGATCGCGTTCTACTGTATTTGAGAAGTATCCTCTTTTTGTGCGAGCGATGTATCCAGCTGCGCCCATACCTTTTTCAAGAATTTTTCCGTGTTGAACAGCTTGACCGTTGTGGGCCATAAGTTGTGCTGAACCGTTATCAAGAAGTTTATAAACAAGAACGTTGTGTGCGTTCATGTGGTTCATGAAGAATTTGTTTAGTGATGTGAAAAAGTGAGATTCATCCAGACTCAAAAATAGTGTTGAAGATAGGTCAATTAGAGCTGTTTTCTGGTTAGTCATTGAAGCTGTCATTGTTTAACTCCTGGACATATTAGTCTGTAATAAGCGCGTTGCGTTACTTGGTAAATAATACAGTGCGTCTGAAAAATTTACAAGACTAAAATGCTCAGTGATTAAAAAAAAGACGTAATACTTCGTGATTTCTAGAAGTTATACCATCTAGGACTTATACAGTTTCCAAATCCAGCGGTAATGGCCCCTAAAATCCCTCCATCACGGTCCATAATGTAGATATTTTGGTCAGCTTTCACTCGAGAGAGAACTCTCTGGCTTGTGAAGGCGATGAACTCGCCGTCATTGGAGTATGAAGGGTCCTCATTGGAGCCGAAATCTTTTGTGAGTCTCGAGAGACCTTCACCTTGAGATGAAATTCTGAAGAGGTCAAAAGAGTTATCGAGCCATGATGAGAATACAATTTCTTTTCCGTCTGGAGAGAATCGTGGAGTAGCGTTGAACTGCCCTACGAAGCTGATTCGCTTAACATTTGTTTCGGTCCCACGTGGGTCCAGCGTATAAATCATCGCTTTACCAGGTCTGTCTGAAAGGAAGGCCATCAAAGTTCCATCTGCCGTAATTGATGGATCTACATCAGAAGAAAAATGGTTTGTGATTTTTCTTAGATCTTTTGTTTCAACATTCATCTCATAAATTTCTGCGTTTCCAGAAGTTGTCAGTGTGAGTGCAATACTTCTTCCGTTAGCTAAAAACACAGCACCGGAGTTGATACCTTCTTTGCTTGAGAGAATACTCGCCTGACGAGTACGCATGTCCATCAGATAAAGATTGATGTTACGTTTTTTTCCAGCTTGCTCGATCAATGAATAAACGAGGTAGCGGCCATCATACGACATCGAAGGAGAAATGGTGATTCCTCCGTGATTAGTAATCTGCTGAACATTCTTCCCATCGAAATCCATCATATAGATTTCTTTAACAGTTTTTCTTCCGCGTGAATTGCGATCAGAAACAAAAATGATTTTTGATTCGAAAATCGATTCTTTTCCGACCATTTGTTTGTAAGCGCCGTTTGCTAATTTATGACCTTGCGTTCTTAGGTCTGCGAGGTTTGCTGTTAAAGTTTGATTGTAAATTTGTTTGCGATTTTTGATGTCTTCAAAAATCACGTTCACCTTCATCCCCTCACCTGCTTTATCAACGCTTGCGGTTCCGAGATAGCGAATACCTTTTCCATTCCAGTAATCGTAATTTGTGTTTTGACGAAAAGCTGTGTTGTTTGGCGCACTCTCAATCAGGTAGAATTTTTTTTGATAGAAACTAAAATCGTTTCTGAGTAACTTTACCAGTTCAGTGGCCGCGTTTTTTTGAGCAGCAGTTAATCCAGCACCAACATAAGGGTCCTGAATAATCATTTTATCTTTTTCAATTGTAGCTTCACCGACAGCGACAACTGTTAAATTTTCATCTTGAGCGAAAGCTGAAACATTCAAAATTAACAACATTAATACAAATAATTTTTTCATATCTAAATCCTTCGTAAATTTCTAAAGAGGAAAACCTAATACGATATGCCCTTGTTGGGCGCGGTTACCTAAATTTTCTGCGAGTGGTGGAAATGGTGCTGCTGCACGAACAGCTTCCAATGCACGTTGATCGTAATCTTGATCGCCGCTTGGTTCATAAATAGTTGCTCTTGTAAGCTCACCATTTTCACTTAGCCAAATACGCACGCGGCACTTTAATTTTTTATCGGCCAAGTACTGAGGCAATGTCCATTTTGGCTTCACGATTCGAGTGACTTTTAATGTGTATTCCTGGAATGCGGTTAGATCTCCCGAAGGTCCATCACCGTACATTTGTGATCCCTTCGACAGTTTATTCCCCGAGAGAACGAGCGCTTTGAGGTCAGTAGCCTTTTCGCCGTAGAGACCTTTTTCTGCCTTAGTTGTTCCTTTATCTTCTATTTTTTTGCTGCCTAATTTTTTTAATTTATTAAGAAAGTCTTCGCGTTTCGCAGCGGCCTTTGCTTCTTCGAGTGCTGGAACTGGATCGGGAGTAGTTTCTTTTACAACTTCTTTCGGTTCTTCTTTTACTGGCTCCGGCGCTTTTTCTTCAACCTTAGCTTCAACAGCAGCAGGTTCTTCCTTTTTAACTTCCTCTACTCCGCTCGACATATTTTGCAATTCTTTCAACGTGTGAGTCGGCATCGCCACCATATCAACACGAACCGAAGCTTGCACTAATTCAATGTTCGCATCTCTTTGCGCGCGCGTGAGTTCAAAAGCAACTTTGGAAGTTGTGACAGTCAAAAGCACAAGCCCGATATGAACATAAAAAGACCGTCTTAAATAAAACGGAAAGGGTTTATCGCCTTGTAGTTTAGGGGTATAGACTCTCATTATTTGTTTTTATCTTCCGTCACTGTTACGAGTGCAATTTGATGAATCCCACCACGTTTTAAAAACGACATTAACTTCGCAACTTTTCCGTAAGAAAGTGCAAAATCAGCTCGCAAAAAAAGCGTCTCCGTTTTATTCGCTTTAAATTGCTCTTTAATCATCGGAATGATTTCGCTGTCTAAAATTTTATCTTTTCCTAAAAAGTATTCTTCGCTTTTTGAAAACGAAAGAATGACTTGTTTGGCATTTAAGTTAACCGGATTCACTTCTTTTGTTTTTGGAAGATCAAGCTTGATCCCGTTCAACATGAGAGGTGCAGTAACCATGAAGATGACGAGAAGAACGAGCATAACGTCGACGAGTGGTGTGACGTTGATGTCGCTTATGGCGCCTTTCTTTTTACCTGTGCTAAATCCCATTATTACTCCACAATGCTTCTTTCAACAACGTTCAAGAAGTCCTGTCCGAAACTCTCCATCTCTGCATTAAATTTTTCATTCACACTATTGAAGTGGTTGTAAAACCAAACAGCGGGAATGGCAGCAGCAAGACCAACAGCTGTTGCAACAAGTGCTTCAGCAATACCAGGAGCTACAGCATCGATTGATCCACCACCAGTCGCTAGACCAGCGAAAGCGTCGATGATTCCCCAAACCGTTCCAAAGAGACCTACGAATGGAGTTACTGATCCAATTGAAGCGAGAGTTGAAAGTCTATTTCCTAATTCTTCATTTGTTTCGTTGGCACCTTTTTTAAGTCCACGTTCTAATACACCCATACCAAAATTTTGGAAGTGGAAAGCAAGACCAGTCTTATGTTGTCCGCTGTAGGCTTCTTTCATTTTTGTGAGTTCGCGATAGCCGTTCACAAAAAGTTGCTTATAAGGAGAGAACGGTAGAAGTTCGCTCTTTAGCATAATGTCTTTCAAATTTTCAGATGAATTATAAATTTCAAAAAAACGCTGATTCTCTTCTTCAACTTCTTTGTAGAGACGACGTTTTTTTAAAATAATTGCCCAAGAAAAAACTGATGCGGCCACGAGCATACCTAGTACGATTTTTACGACTAGACCTGATTGAAGCATAATATTGATAATGTCTAATTTTCCTTCAGCCACTTTTTTACTCCTTCATTGTATTGCCCTTTAATAATAGACAATAAATGCCAGATTGGTGAGTAAAATTAATCCCGATAAATGTACTCGGGCTTCTTGTGAAGATGGTACTGCAGATAACCCACACTGAAAGCAATCAGCAGAAAGATTGAAGTTGTCGAAATTTTTCTAACAGGTGCAAAGAAAGAATAAACGTCCCCCCATGCTGGATCTAAACCAAAGAGAATGTAAGTGGGAGTGATAAAGGTGATCAGGAAAAACATAGGAAGAGTCCAGTTTTTTCTTCTCCACTCACTCGTATAGATGAGGAGAAAGAAAAAAGCATAAAGCTTCATCGATATAGTAAGTTCGTAAATAAAAGTCGCTGTCGTGCAAAAGTAAAACAATAAAGGAAACAAAAATAATCTACGCAGACGTAGGGATTCATCACGAATCGGATAAAAGAGATCGAGGACAATTGTCAGAAGAAAATCGACAGCGAAAAAAATCAATGTTCCGGCCATCGAGAGGACGAGTCGATTAATTTCGAAAATAATTTTACTGTTTATGCCCACCAGGCCCCCTCCCCAGCGGCCAATCAATAAAAAAAACAAAACGCAAAAAACCTCAACTCTAGGTGTTTGAATAGAATTTCGGAAATAACTTTTTAGTGACGAGAGTTTATTCGTCTTGAGGTTGATAAACTGCATCCCTAAATACAAGACGAGCAGTTTAGAGATGATAATGAGGGTCCATCCTCTATCGCCAATCCAATCTCCAATAGTGCGGATGTTGTGACCAAGCAATAAATGAAAAAAGGATACCAGCGAAATCATAATTAAATGAAGCGACCATAAAACGAGATAAAAAACCAGATAACCGATGATTTGACGACCAAGGTTTGACCGAAAAAATTCCGGAACCCGATCAGTGAGAAAATAGCCGAATGATGCCAACAATCTCATTTAAAAACGCGTTTGTTTTGGTTTGAGCCAGTTTAATTGCAATTCAGGAGATGGATAGATCTGACCATACTTTTTATAAAGAGCATTGGTTTTTGTTAATTGATCAATCTTTTCCAGCATGGTGAGATACGTGTTCCACATTTTTAAATCATTCTTTAAAAAAGAATCCATCTCTTTTGTGACTTCAAATTGATCCTGGAAACTAAAGCCTTTTTCAAAAAGGACTGTGTTGTACTTTTGCAAGTGAGCATCGATAAGTTTTTTATCAAATGGTTTACCGGCAAAGTTACTTCCCATATAGGCTTCGAGTTCTTTCGAAGTGACATAATTTTTGAAATATCCTTTTCTTGCGCGAAGGAAATCTTCAAATAACAGCATGGAAATTTCTACTTTAGAAAGATCAAGAGTTCTAATGAATGGGAGCGAAAGGAGAAAAATATATTCTTGATCATTCGTTGGTAGTGCTGCGTGAATAACTTCCGTCGTATCCAAAACAAGAATTTTAATTTTCTTCTCATAATGGCCGTGAGACTCGAGCAAGGAAATGAATGCTTTTTCTAGTTCAAAATCAGGTTTATGAAAATCCCATTTTAAAACAGGCGCATTTTTGACTAACCACAATTCAGAAAACATGTTCCAGAAAACATCTTCCGTTGGAACATTGAAGCGTTTCATCTCAGCTAATTTCTTCTTATCTAATAAAACGCGTTTTTCTTCTTCTTTTTTCTTTAACTCACCTTCGAGACCATCTTTTTTAATGATGTCTTTAATAGATGAAAAATCCAGCAGATCTTTAGGGGCTTCTTCTGCATGAACGCTTGTTAAAAGAAGAAATGCTAATAAGGCTTTCATTGTCTCACCTTCGATTTACCCTGAACGTATTGGTCGTAAAGTCTCGCCCAATAGTAGAGATCGGTAATGCTTAAGTTTAGACCTTCAAAAAATTTTGAATACTCTTCTTCAAAACATTCATTTTTTTTGTCACTTAAATAATCGGTCATAATGTAGCCCTCATAAGGACCAACATTAACCAGATGCCATTGTTCGCCGTAAATCACGAACTCTTTCCCATCTTTCGAGACTTCTTTCATGACTTTAACTGGATGATTACAGCTAATCGTTGTCATCACTTGTGAATAGCGTGATGGATTTTGATGAACGTTCCCCATCATTCTATTGAAATACTTAACACCTAAAACTGACTTCGTTAAAGCAGGTGCCGTAATTGTTTGGGCCTGGGCCGACAAACTCATGAATATTGTGAGGAGGATAACCTTCATTAAACCTTCCATCTAAATTGGATAGTTTCCCACTCGTGGCACTGCGGACAACGCCAGAATAGACTATCTGAATTGTAACCACATTGGCGGCAGTAATGCTTCGCCAGCGTTTGGTGTAAATTTTCCAATAAACCTTTAGTCTGATTAAGAGCTTCATCTTTCTTTTGAAGTTCAATGAGAAGTTTGATGTATTCGACTTTCATAACTTCAGAAGATGATTTGTTCTGATCCATCCATGATTTGAGAAGTTCAAACGCCGATTCGATCATTCCCGATTCTTTCAAAAGACGAACTTTAGAAAGAACAACTGAAGCGGAAGTCAAAAGTTCTTTATCATTCATTTCCAGGAAGTATTTACGAAGAATTTCCTGGCGGGATAAATAGGCCTTCTTCAATTCTTCATCTTTCGTTTTGAACTGCTCATCAATGGAAACGAAAACAAAAGACGTATACATTGGGTGCTCTTTTAGAATTTCCAGCAGCAGGAATTTTGCCTGCTCTAAATCACCACTCACTAAAAATAATTTCAGACGTAGAATTTTTGCGGAAACAGAAGGTGCAAAACGGAAAGCATCTTCAAGATCTTCTTCACATTTTTTGTAATCACCTTTTTCAAAGTACTGCTTAGCTTTTTGCACAAGAATGTGGGAAATCGTCTCAGCTTGGTTCTGGTGCCCTACTTTTGAAAGCATGATACGGCAGTTATAAGCTTGATCCCAATCCTCAATATCTTCATAAATGCGGCAGAGAGCTTGAATTACTTCATACTGGTCGCGATTGATTTTTAAAACATCACGATAGGTTTCAATCGCTTTATCGATGAAGCCGCCTTTATCAAAATCGACAGCAAGTTCTTTAAGCGCGCGTAGACGATGAGATTCAGAAATATTTTCGCGAGCAATGAGCGAGCGGTGAATACTGATAGCTTTTTCGATTTCGCCGTTACTGCGGAATAGTCCACCTAGAGCGAAGTAAGTTTCAATCGTTTCACGGTTTATATCAACAGCACTGAGGAATTCTTTAATCGCGAGATCTTTATTACCAGAGATAAGGTATTGAGTAGCATTCAAAAAGATTTTCGATTGAGCTTCAAAAATGGAATTGCGGTAACGCTTTGAGAGTTTTGCGCCCGTCTCTTTTTCAATCATGTAATGGTAGACAAGAACCATTGTAATGAGAACGGCCACAACCGCTAATAAATGTTCTTGAATCCAAAGAAAGTATATTTCCATTTTTTTTCTTCTATTTTATTTGAACATTAATCGAGGAGCTTCCCCTCTGTTCATGAGTGAATCGATATCTAGTTTGCTGATACTTTCTTCAAGCGATCCCACTAGTTCCATAAAACCAAGCTTTTTTGGTTTTTCGATAAATTTAAGAGCAAACTCTTCTTTGATTTTTAATTCAGCGTGAATCTTACGACCAGCGGTCCACAAGCTTCCCATCTCATCTACTAAACCAAGCTTTTGTGCTTCTTCACCTGAGAAGATTTGTCCTTGAGCATGTTCGCGGATATCACCTTTGATTTTGTTTGCACGTCTTTTCATGATGTCGTTGATGAATTGATCATGAACGCCAGCAATCAGTTTATCCATCATGCCTTTTTCTTCTTCAGTTAAAGCGCGGCTTGGATTTCCTGCATCTTTGTAACGACCGGCCTTTACTGTTTGTGGAGAAACTTTTGCAAATTCATACAGCTTAGAAAGATCCATGAATTCCATGATGACACCGATTGATCCTGTAAGCGTTCCAGGTGATGCCCAAATCTTTCTCGTTGCTGCTCCAATGTAATATCCCCCACTCGCAGAAATTCCACCGAATGAAGCATAGATTGGTTTCTTTTTATCGATACGTTGAATTTCTTCGTAAATTTCCTGAGTAGGTCCAACAGCTCCACCTGGGCTATTTACACGGAGGATGATTGCTTGAAGTTGTTTGTCTTCTTCCGCAATCTGCAAAAGTTCGATTGTGTCTTTAGAGTCCATGATGACTCCTTCAACTTCAATGACACCAATGCGGGCCTTGTTAGAATTTTTTTGAGCAGATGACGTTTCATCAAACGCGTTCATTGTAATAGCAGCGAATGCAATGAGGATGATGAAAAAAACGAACACCATGGCGAATATGCCAAATAAGGCCTTAGTATTTTTAGTCGAGGTCACAAAAACTCCATTTTTTGTTAAAACCGAAAATTCGATAATCACTCCTATAGTCTCAAAAACACGGGATTCCGTAAACTAAGTTTAAATATACCGGACTTGAGCGCTCAAGTTTTCCTGAAGCTTAACCGATGAGATGATTGTTCCGATAAGAACTGCAAGGAGTGAATCTATGTTAAATAAAAAAATGATCTCTCTGACTCTGGCTACTTTAGGTCTTTGCTCTTTGGCGGTTGCCACTGAATATAATGCACCTAAGGTTCTTTACAAGGCCCATTCACCGGCAGCAGCTCCTGCTCGTGCAGCTGACCTTGGTGAAAATATGAAGGTGGAAAGTGCTGATACCACTGACCGACAAATTGCTTCGGAAGAAGAAGCTGATCGTGATCCTTCATCATTAACAACTCATACTAAAAAGAAAGTTGTTGAAGAGGATAAAAAAGAAAAACCAGAAGAAGACATGGTACCAAAACCATGGATGTACAGAACAAACGCTGACTCACAAAAGTAATTAAGCGTTAGCTTGGTCCCAAAGATTGAGCTTTTCGTACTCACTTTTTAATTGTCCACAAGCGGCCAGGATATCCTGGCCTTTTGTCGTTCTCGTTGTACAAACAAATCCACGCTTCAAAAGTTGCTCTTGAAACCAGATGATTTTCGAGTTCGACGGACGCTTAAATTTCGAGTCTGGGAAATCGTTATAAGGAATGATGTTGATCTTCGATTCGCTCTTTTCCAGAAGCTTCGAAAGCCCTTCAATATCTTCCGGACGATCGTTTAAATCAGCAATCAAAATATATTCATAAGTAATGCGACGGTGAGCTTTTAGCGGAACTTTTTTAATCGCGCTGAAAAGTCTTTCAAGATCGTATGCTTTATTAATCGGCATAAGTTCTGTGCGTATATCATTGTGAGCAGCGTGCAGAGAAATTGCGATATTCACCGGTGGGAAATCCCACATTTTTTCGATTTGCGGAACAAGTCCAGAAGTAGAAAGAGTGATCTTTCTTTGTGAAAGTCCAAGCCCCTTGTCTTCCATAAAAATGATCGTCGCTGTACGAACGTTGTCATAATTGTGAAGAGGTTCACCTTGTCCCATATAAACGATATTTGTTAGGCGCTCTTCAGGACCTACGTTGTCTTTTAGCCAATACGTGATGGCCATATATTGTCCCACGATTT
>CBIHOP010000042.1:0-13548 GCA_966211385.1 uncultured Bacteriovorax sp. | reverse complement strand
CGCTGCCAGAGTTTTATGAGTTTTTGCTTGAGAGCAAGGAAGGTGGCAAATGCACAATCCGTCGCTCAAAAGACAAAAGTTTTAGACTTTATGTAACTCAAACCGCCCACTAAATTTCAATAAAAAGATGGCGGTTTACATCAATAAACCGCCAATCTTAACAAAATCCTAACATTCAAGCCTTTAATTTTTGATCAAATCAGTCGAATATATAAGTTATGATCAAAATTAACTCTAAAACCCAAGATGCCTTGTTGTTCTATCTCCTTAGGCTCTTCGCTGTTTTAGTCATTGCCCTTCTCGTTGGAATCATCGCTATGCTTGTGAAGGCCGCATGGCCTGCGATCGGACATAACGGTTTTCTTTTTCTTCTGAAAAAAAATTGGAACCCAGTTGAAGATGAATTTGGTGCACTTCCGTTTATATTTGGAACAGTTGTGACATCTATTATCGCTCTCATCATCGCGACACCTATTAGTATTTTAGTTGCCCTCTTTATCAGTGAATATCTGCCACGCAAGTTAGCACGAATCGTAGCACTTCTCATTGAAATGGTTGCGGCCATTCCCAGCATTGTTTTTGGTTTGTGGGGTGTTTTTTATCTCGCTCCATTTGTGAAAACGACACTCACTCCATTTTTAAAAGCACAACTTGGCTTTCTTCCTTTTTTTCAGGGTCCAAGTTTTGGAATTGGCATTCTTACTGCGTCCCTTATTCTTTCCATCATGATTGTTCCGACGATCACCAGTATTTGTCGTTCGATCTTTGAACTTATTCCTGATCATCAAAAAGAAGCGGCTTATGCCTTAGGTTCAACAAAATTTGAAATGATCATTACTGCTATCCTTTCATCATCCGTTTCTGGAATTATGTCTGCTGTCGTCTTAGGTTTAGGACGAGCATTAGGTGAAACAATGGCCGTCACCATGTTGATTGGTAACTCACCTATCATTTCTTCTTCTCTTTTTTCTCCAGCGGCCACGATGGCTTCCGTTATGGCCAATGAATATACTGATGCCAATACTCCGCTACACGTAGCGAGTTTGTGTTATCTGGCCCTCGTTCTTTTCCTCATTACTTTTCTCGCCAATCTCTTTGCCAGATTGATCGTGAAAAAGTTCTCAAGGAATTAATTCATGAATTACAGACTTTATCGAAAAATAAAAAATGCTCTCTTCTTTCTTCTGACAGTCGCGAGTGCCCTAGCGGTCATCATTCCGCTTTTTATGATCATTCAATTCGTTCTCGTTCAGGGTGCTTCATCACTAAGTTTGGAATTTTTTACTGAACTTCCTAAGCCTGTTGGTGAAATCGGCGGTGGGATGAGACACGCCATCATGGGAACAATCACGATTGTTCTGCTTGGTGCCGCCATAGCTGTTCCCGTCGGTATTGTCTGTGGTATTTATCTTTCTGAGTTCAGAAAAAGCAAACTTTCTAAAACACTAAAACTCACAACGGATCTTTTAAGTGGAATTCCTTCTATCGTTATTGGTATTTTTGCTTATTTGAGTGTCGTCGTTCCGCTTAAAAGTTTTTCGGCCCTTGCTGGTGGTATTGCTCTTTCCATCATCATGCTTCCAATCATTATTAAAACTTCGGAAGAAATTTTAAAACTAGTTCCTAACCATATTAGAGAAGCTGGTCTGGCGCTCGGATTGCCACGCTGGAAAGTTATTCTCTTTATTGTTTTAAAAGGTGAAGTTTCAAATCTGATGACCGGAATAATTCTTGCGATTTCTCGAGCTGCCGGTGAAACAGCTCCTCTACTATTCACGGCATTTGGAAATATGTACGTGAACTATGATCTCAAAGAGCCAATGGCAACATTGCCGGTGCAAATTTACACATACGCTATTTCTCCTTTCAAAGATTGGCAGCGACAGGCCTGGGCCGGAGCTTTCGTCCTCATGGTTCTCATTCTCGCGATGAACTTATTTGCGCGATTTATTTTAACAAAGATCAAAGATAAAAAAGGAATTTCATAATGAGTGACTACAAAGACTCAAAAGTAATTTTGAAAGCAGTTGGTGTCGAAGCATGGTTTGGTGATTTCCAGGCCGTCAAAGGCATCAATGTCGAGTATCACGAAAAAACAATCAATGCGATCATTGGTCCTTCTGGTTGTGGTAAATCGACTTACTTAAGGACACTCAATCGCATTCACGAAGAAATTGAAGGGGCTTGGGTTCGTGGTGAAGTTTTGCTTGAAGGACGAAACATCTATGACAAAAAAGTAGATGTTGTTGATGTCCGAAGAAGAATTGGAATGGTTTTTCAAAAGCCAAATCCATTTCCTTCAATGAGTATTTTAGACAACGTGGTGGCCGGTCTTCGCCTACAAGGAATTAATAAACGCTCTACTTTGCTTGAAACGGCAGAAAGCTGTTTGCGAAAAGCCGCGCTTTGGGATGAAGTCAAAGATAAATTGAATTCGCTGGGTACATCACTTTCAGGTGGTCAGCAACAGCGTCTTTGTATCGCTCGAGCGCTTGCCGTTAATCCGCCGGTGCTTTTAATGGATGAGCCTACATCTGCACTCGATCCCATTGCGACAGCAAAGATCGAAGAACTGATGAATGAAATCAAGCGAGACTATACCGTTATTATCGTTACCCACAACATGCAACAGGCGGCGAGGATCTCTGACTTCACTTCTTTCTTCGTTTATGGAAACATGGTAGAACACGGACTCTCATCTGATCTCTTTACAAACCCGCAGATGAAACAAACTGAAGATTATATCTCAGGAAGATTCGGTTAATTAGATTAGGAAACACATATGGATATTTCACCAAAAGACTTACGCGATCACGTTTTAAAAATGGCAAGCCTCGTAGAAGCTTCTCTTGCTGGATCATTGAATCTAGATAAAAGCATGGAAGATATTTTCGAGCTTGAAAAAAAGATCAATGAGTTTCACATGCTCATCGATGATGCTTGTTTCAAATACATTGCGCTTAAAAGTCCTAACGCTAAAGATTTAAGAACGGCAATTGCTATCATGAAAATCAATGCGGATTTAGAGCGCATGGGTGATCAGTCAGTAAAGATTAAACGTCACCAGCAAATTATTGGACGAGACATTCTTCAAATCAAAAACATGGCCCTTGAAGTAAATCTCATGGTCAAAAATGCTCTCGATTCATTTGTTAGAAGCAATATCAAGCTTGCTACAGATGTTATCCGCCACGATCAGGAGATCAACGCCATCAACAGAGATATCGTTCGCAGCCACATCAACCAAATTAAAAATAACGAGATTAGTTTTGATGAAGGTTACAGCATTATTAAAATTTCAAAAAATTTAGAGCGTATTGGTGACCATGCTAAAAACGTCGCTGAAGATGTCATCTTCCTTGAATCGGGATCAGACATCCGCCACAATCCTGAATATAAAATTCCTAAAAAAGGTTAGCAAATGAGTGCTTCTATTGTTCTCGTCGAAGATGAATTGGAAATTTGTGAGATTATCGAAAACCAACTTAAACCATTAGGTCTTAACCTAAAGACGTTTCATGATGGTAAAAAGGCCCTTGATTATATTCAATCAAATGATGGCAAAGAAGCTCAATCGATAGCTCTCTTCATTCTCGATCGAATGCTACCTTCAGTAAATGGAATGGAAGTTTGTAAGTTTGTTCGTTTTTTTAATCCAACAAAAACGACTCCTATTCTCATGCTGACGGCACTCTCCACTCCGGAACAAATTGTTGAAGGTCTTGATGCCGGTGCAGATGATTACATGACGAAACCTTTTGATCTGAATATTTTAATGGCCAGAGTACGCTCTCTTCTTAGAAGAAGAGAAATTGCCAATGTGGCACAGGAAAATAAAAATATTCTGAAACTCAAAGAGCTCACAGTTGATACTGATCAATGTAAAACCTGGATTGAAGGACAATTGATCGAACTTACTTTATCCGAATACAAAATTCTTTGTTGTTTCCTGCTTTCTCCGGGAAAAGTACTTACACGCAATCAACTTGTCGAATACATCCAGGATGGTCCTGTTCATGTGACAGACCGAACGATTGATACCCACATCTTTGGACTAAGAAAAAAACTCGGATCATATTCAAACATCATCGAAACAATCCGTGGAATTGGGTACAGAGTTATAGGACATGAATGATTTTCGCTATCGCCGCGTTCTCATTCTTCAGGCCGTTCTACTCATTGGATGGGGCCTTTTTCTTAATGAAACCATTCATGACTTTCTAAAAAAAGGCGATATCTCAAGACTATGGTCTTCCTATTGGCTTCTTTGGATCGGCTTTATTATCGTCAATATTGTTTTTCTCAAATATGCAGCTCTCCCCTCTAAAAAAGTCATGCAGGCCCTAAATCCTAGCAGTTCACCTGAAGACATGACTTGGTCAATGATCGAAGAAACAATTCGAAAAAAAGATCAAGATCTTGCAGATTTAAAATCAGCGTTCGAATTAGAAAATCTCAAATACAAAACCATACTTGATTCACTTCTCGATCCCGTTTTTATATACGACCGCGAACTCAACATTATATTTTCTAATAAAGCATTTCAGGAACTTTTTAAATTTACTCCGTCTGTCGGAGGATCACCACTCATTGAAGTCACTCGGCAATTAGATTTCCAGGAGATCTTGCTTCAGGCCCAAAGAGATGATGTTCCTTACAAAGCGAGTTTATTCAGCTTTAGCCATTACCCTGATCCTCACAAAAGTTATTTTGAATGCAAAATATTTTCGGTCAAAGAACTCAACGGACATCTCTGTCTGATGAACGACATTACTCAGAAGAAGATGGCCGATATTATGCGAGAAGATTTTGTTTCTAATTTTTCCCATGAATTAAGAACGCCGCTCACTATTCTCAATGGGCAACTGCAAAGTTTAAAAACAACTTTGAATCAAGACACTCCTGAAATAAAAAATATTTTTGATCGCATTGACAATAATTCAAGAAGACTTCTCAAATTGTTTAATGATCTCCTTCAACTCACCTCTGTGGAAAACAGACTCGAACTGGTAAAAGAAGATATCGATATCAATCAACTTGTTGAGCCGCTCTTGATGGAAGTTGGTGATAACTACCGAGCGAAAAAAATTTCGTATGAACTCAATATCCAGCATTCACGTTTCTGGGTTGACTATAATTTGTTTGAACAAGTGCTTTTAAATCTTATCGACAATGCTTTCAAGTACAGCCCTGAAGGAAATCATATTAAAGTATCGACGAGGCAAGAAGACTCATTTGCAGTTTTAGAAATTGAAAATAGCGGAATTAGTATTCATGAAGATCAGCTGCATCGATTATTTGAACGTTTCTTCAGAGTTGATGCTGCCAGAACTGAGAATCCCGGCACAGGTTTGGGATTGGCCATTGTAAAACACATTGTTCAAAAGCACGAAGGTAAAGTTAAAGCTTCCAGTGTTGCCGGAAAGGCAACCGTCTTCACCCTCTGGCTTCCACTTAACTAACTAATTTTAAGATTTCACCTGGACGATCATTTGTCATTTTTAGCATTGAAAGTGTGGCACTTTGTGCGACAGAAGTTTTTGCTTTAATGGCCGCTTCTTTGGCCATGTCTGCATCTCTGATTTTTGAATTACTGGCAGAAACGTTTTCACGAGAGACCTGAAGGTTCTGAATAACAGAAGTCATTCTGTTGCTCAAACTTCCCAGCTCTGCACGACTGCGGTTTACATCAGTCATCATGGAATCGATTTTTGAAAGTGATTGTTGAGCACCCATTTTTGTTCGAAGATCAATATTGGCGATTCCAAAATTGTTTTTTCCGTCCATGATTTTACTCATGTCATAACGAAGAGAATCTAATTCTGGATTTCCGTTGATTCCGATTTGCAGGTCGTAAACACTTCCCGAATCTTTGATAATATTATTACCGTTGAAACTTGTTGAAGCTGTTAAACGTTGAATCTCCTGCTTCAGATGTTGAAATTCTTTGTCTGCAATGACTCTTTCAGCATCGGCCACTGTATCACTCGCCGCTTGCATCGCTAATTCACGAAGACGAATCCCCATATCAGAAATAACACCAAGTGATCCTTCGGCAACCTGAATGAGAGAAACTGAATCGTTGGAATTTCTTTCGGCCTGATGATTACTACGAATTTTTGCTCGCATGAGTTCAGAGATCGCCATCCCTGCAGGATCCATGCTTGAACGAACAATACGATCCCCTGAAGATAGTTTACTATCTTCTAGTGCCATCTCTTCCGTATGTGCCTTCACATAGCGTTGAGCGACCAGGGACTGGACGTTGGTTGAAACTCGCATATCTTCCTTGAGTAACGAACGGTCTCTACCTTGAAACCGTTATTCACTGTTCGGAAAAATTTTCCTGCAACTTTAAATGGGCATTACACCTGACGATAACAATCAAGTAAGGCAAGTGTGGAGTCTTTGCGGTGAAACTTCTGAACGAACTTTAATCCTTCTTCCCGCATGTTGGTCATTCGTTTCGTATCGAGAATTAATTGATCAATCTCATTGGACATTTCTTCAGGTCTTTGGGGATCAGTGTATAGTGTAGTCGGCCCCCCACTTTCAGGAAAGCATGAGCCCACGCTTGTGATCACTGGTGTTTTAGAAAAGAGTGCTTCTACAATAGGCAGGCCAAAACCCTCAAAGAAAGAAGGGAAACAAAATATTTCAGCGGCCTGATAAAAAAGCGGCAGTTCAGTAAAAGAAATATTTGAAAGAAAATGAACACGACTTTCTAATTTCAATTCGCTTACGAGTTCCCGACATTTTTTGAGATAATCTTTTCCTGCACCAATGAGAACAAGATCAAGATTTTTTTCTTTCAGCATGTGAAATGAGCGAATCAAACCGAGTTGATTCTTACGTTGTTCAAAAGCGCCCACTGTTAAAAGAAAAGGTTTATTAAGATTATATTTCTGTTTAAGAGCAACGAGTTCATCTTCTGCTCTAAGCTCATAAAAAACCGGATCACAACTTTGATAATGAACGAGAATTTTTTCTTCAGGTACATTGAGAAAATCAATAAGGTCGCGTTTCGTTTGCTCACAAATGGCAATGACTTTATCTGATTGAGCACATGAAAATTTAAACTTTGCTTTATAGGTCACCCGATCTACAAATGGAAAAAACTCCGGATATCTAAGAAAGATAAGATCGTGTATCGTCACAACCTTCTTCGTTTTTATCATTCCAGAGCTAAAAGGAATTTCATGCGAGAGTCCGTGAAACAGATCGAGCTTATCGTTATTGATATCACTTGCTATTGAAAGAGATCTCCAGAGCGCATGCAGTTTCTTTTCAACTAATGTCTGTGGATATCGAACGTGTAATTTCTCATTTTGATTTTTTTTCAACCATTCAACGGCCCTAGGATGTATGGCCTTTGGTGTATAAAGAAAAAGATCATTATCAGAATAGTCTAAAAGACCTTCAATAAGTCCTCGTGAAAAATTACCTAGACCGCGAAAGTTCATGGTCGCGCGTTTTCCGTCGAAACCTATTCTCATTGTTTACCTTTTAAAAATTAATTAGAATCCCAGATTGAATTTTACACTGAAACCTACTGAACCAGCTAGGGCCATCGAGCTTTTAGGAACGGAATTGATGATGATTTTTGGCTGAAGTTTTACTTTTTTATTTTTCTTCAGAAGCTGCTTCCAATCGATTTTTTCCAGCTTCAAATTTATACATCTATTTTCACATTCTAGTTTATGTTGAGTGCTATCGAAGTAAACGAGTCTTGATAAACCATCTTCATCTACAGGAACACCTGGTAAGCGTTCGGCCAAATCAGCGTAAATTTCAACTTTGCTGATAAAATTCAGACTGTCTTTTTTCTTGGCATTTTCAATCATGATCGAAAGCGAATCGAGACGGATCCACTCGATGTAATCAAAATCAATTTCTTCCAAGCTTGTGAGGTCTACATCAACGGCCGGAAGATCCAGCGAATGTCCGCCCCTACTGGTAATCGAACTATTGGCCAGAACGAAAGCAATAGACTGAAAGAGCTTACCAAAAATTGGGAACTTACCCGTATTCTTGGCATATTCATCAATCTGAGTTTCATCGATTTTATAGGAAAAGCGCACAGGCTGGTCATTACGTAACTCATTGACCGTCATTGGGGTCACCAGCGGAGTCAGCTTTTCCTTCCCACAAGCGCTGAGAATGACTGCCATAACTAAAAGGAGGATGAAAGACGGGGTTCTTTTCATGACCAGATTTATAACACGTGTATAAATTTTGTGGGGTGATCTGTAGTTTTTTCACGAAGCCATTATACTTCCCATTTTGGCGGCCAAATCCCCTAGAATTTTGTTCATGAAACAACATAACTTTATGACATTGGCGATGGCGCTTTTGCTCCCTCTATCAGGAGCATTTGGAGCTTCGTACGACACACTTCCAAAGAACGTAAATACGTTTGTCGTAAAGCAAGTTATGGCCTCTAAAATCGAGTCGAAATACGACGATCAAAGCAACCAAGAATCTCTTGATCTTAAAGAAGAATTTACTTCGAGTCGTCTGGAAGATGTCAGTACAGTCATCAAAAGTTATTTCGAACAATTAAAAGAAATTTCTCCTGAAGCTTACACAAACTTTTCATTAGGTGAATTCAACGCCGACGTTGAGGCGCAAGTTACGGCCCAGGGCTTTGGGTACGGATTTGGTTTCACAGATAAACTAACAGTCTATGGCTCACTTCCTGTTTATCACATCAAAACTGATATTAAATTCAGTCAGACTAAACCAGGTAATTTATCGGCCGTTCAGGCCACATTAAGAAACACTGATGCTGACACAGCGATGGGAAAATTCGTTCGCGATCTAACATTGCAACTTCCAGAAACGAATGAAGAGCTTCTTCAATCTCTTGTTGTGAACTATTACAATTATAAACCTATCGGCACTTGGGAAAAAGATGCGCTAGGTGACGCCGAAATTGGTTTCATTTATCGTCTGACAGATTTTGAGAGTGCTGGAATGGCCATTTCCATGGGAGCTGTTCTGCCGACGGGAGACGCTGATGATCCCGACTCTCTTCAAGATGTTTCAACTGGCGACGGACAATACGATGGATTCGTTGAATCGATGATGGGATTTGGTGTTTTAGATAATACCTTTCAATTTGATTTAAAAGGACGTTACACATATCAATTCGAATCGAAAAAAGATGTTCGTTGGATTAATGATTCCGATGTTCCGCTTTCGCAGGAAAAAAGAAGCGTTCGCCAAAAATTAGGAAATAAAATCGATGCTGTTGCTACAGTTACCTTGAATCCTGCACATTGGATGAATCTCAATTCATCAATCATCATTAATAAAACTGAAGGTACGGTATATACTGATGTTGAAGATAAAAAAGTTAAAGAAGCACTTGAAGCAAACACGGCCGCTGAGAGCCGTTGGTTAAGAGTTGGTATGGGCTTTTCAACAATTGAAGCTTACAAACGTAAAAAATTCGATCTTCCATTTGAGATTGGTGTTTCAGCACAAAAACTTCTTAATGCCCGAAATACAGCAAGCTATCAGCGCATTGATGTAGATCTAAAACTTTTCTTCTAATTACTGAATGTAGGAATAAAAGATTTTTCCGTTTTCTTCACTGATGAGTTTGAAGGGATCTTCTTTTATCAGAAGTGATCCATCGAGATCATAAAAATCAACACCACCCGAAATATTAAGTGCTGAAGAAATTCCTAAACTTGTCTCCACCATACAACCAAGCATAGTTTTTAGTCCTAAGCTTTTTGCTTGTCGAAGTTGTTTGATAGCTTTTAGGTAACCACCAGACTTCATAAGTTTTACATTCACTCCATGGAATCGTTCTGCGTGATAATGAGTCACTTCTTCTTTTGTGACCGATTCATCGGCCATTAAAAAAACATTTGTTCGTTGTTTTAATTCCAAAGCCTCTTCATGAAGATTTGAAGCTAATGGTTGCTCTAAAAATTCCAGGCGATTCACGTCTGATAAATTTTGCAGGAACTGCATTGTTTGTTCTGCTGTTTCAAAAGCCTCGTTGGCATCAATTCTCAGAGGCACTTTAGTTAAACGAAGCACTTCATTGCTGAAATCAAGTGCATTCTCTTTGTTCACCTTCACTTTTAAAACGCTGAATCTATCCAGCTTATTTTCTTTGATGAAAGTTTCAAGCTTTCCAGGCTCCATAATGGGAATTGAAAATGATGTTTTAACTGAAGAGACGACATTCACACCCATAAGTTGCGACACAGTCTTACCTGACAAGATTGCTACATAATGCACGAAGCTTGATTCAATTCCAAATTTTAGAGACTGCGGAAGATCCGTTCTTTCAAGATAAGCTACTAGAGACTCGACTCCGTTAAAATCATTTGGAGCATTGTTTTTGAATTCTTCGAACTTCTCCAGAATGAGTTCGCGCGTTTCGCCGTAACGAACATTAAAGGCGACTTCGCCAAGAGCACTTATTGATCCATTTTTAACTTCGACAATAAAATTGCGTTTAGTATCTGAGCTATTTCGTGAAATATTCCAGGTAAATTTGAGTGGCAGCACAACTTCGCGAATGGACCAAGTGAACATAGTTTTCTTCCGTGATTAAGACTTTTAGATATTATGTTACTATAGTTTATGCTTCTGAATAAAGATTTTATCATAAAGGTCATTACGGCCCTCGTCTTTCTCTTCATCATCATCAAAGTTCTGGGACCAGTTCTTTTTAATTATTTTCGCTCAAAAATGCCCGGGTATGTTGAACCCGACAATGACATCGATGCGATGATACGCAGACAAAAAGAAAGATTGCGAGCGCAATATGGATTGACTGGCAAAACAGTTCATGAAGGTCTTCCTTCACCCCACAGAGAAGAAGCCGAATCATCTCATCCAACTCCTCACTCACCTGCTGCCGATCATATCTACAAAGAAACAAAATGGGGCGGTGGAGATTTTGCTAAATCTATACAAGGAATGATTACAAAAAATTATTCCTACACAGTTGCTGAAACGAAGATAAACGCCTTTGTTTTATTAGCTGAAAAGAAAAAGTGGCTGAGATATTTAAGTACAGACAATCTGGAAAGCGTTGAATCTCTCAAAAACTATCTCAGCATGATCATGATTGTAAAAATGCTTGTTGATGAAGTTCGCGAAAAACAATTTGCTCTTATTCCTAAAATGGCCAAAAAATGCCATTTGCGATCAGAAGAATTCGCACTGGCACTGCAAATGAAAATTCTCATGCCACTGGCCGCGAAAAAAAATATCAAAGAATCTACTATCTACAGCGACTCTCCTGTCCTTCATCAATTTAGTGAAGACACAATGAACGAAGCGCTTGAAGTGCTCATGTCCAAAGAGGCCAATCTGTGGGCCAAAGGGCACAATTATTTTATTGAAGAGATGGCCTTGCATTTGAATTATGCTGGTCTTCTTCATCCTCTTCCTAAACTCGCACACAAAAAAGACGTTGAAGGAGCTAGATCTATTCTTGCCGTTGATGAAGACATGAGCATGGAAGATATAAAAAAAGTTTACAAAAAAATCGCACTCTCCCGTCACCCGGATAAAATTGCAGGTCTTAAATTACCAAAACCTATTGAACTTAAGGCCATCAAGAATTTTTCCGTGATCCAGGAAGCCTACGACATTCTCGTTAA
This sequence comes from uncultured Bacteriovorax sp., assembly GCA_966211385.1. Classification (GTDB taxonomy): domain Bacteria; phylum Bdellovibrionota; class Bacteriovoracia; order Bacteriovoracales; family Bacteriovoracaceae; genus Bacteriovorax. Next base: position 1,912 of record CBIHOP010000042.1, on the reverse strand, counting down.
CAATAAAAAATAGGAAGAAAAATGTTTTCCAAAAACGATAAAATCATCAAAGACGTAAAACTTGCTTTGATTGATACGATCAGCGAAACAAATGGACTCAATCTCAACGACACTTTGGAGTTGATGGTCTATCACCCTGAACTAAAAAACAATACACTCGTTGAAAAATCTATCCACGAATTTCGTAAACTTGTTTTAGGTTTTCAAAATAATGAAGTGGATATCAGCACTCTTCTCAGTCATTCATTTTCAAAAGCATTTTTTGAATTTTTTAAAGAATTTCCTCTCCCATACCATGAAGAACATATTCATCTCACAGGCTCATTAAGTGCTGAGTTTCTTTTTCCAAGACTCACTAAACTTTTGTCAGGACCGGATAAAGCTCTGTATGAACAAAAAATTACTGAGGTCTATGGAAAGGACGCACTTCCAATTAAAAATGTAGATGATGTTGATAAACTCATTCGTCTGAAAGAAGGTGAGCAATTTAAAACGTACTTAAAAATTCTCTATCTCGCCAAGCTTGTTCTGACGACAAAAGAGGCCCACGAAGCAGCTGCTTATCATATGGCCCACGAACTCTACTCCCAATACAATGTGGGGAAGATTCGTCTGAAGTTCACTCTTTCAAGAAGTACCGGCCTCTCAGATGAACAAATTCCCGGATTAGAATCACTGACAGAGGAAGATGTCGTCCTCGGCCTCTATGATGGTTTCATGCGCTTTAAAAAAGACCATCCCTTTTTTCAATTTGTCCTATCCCCTAGCTTTAGAAAAGAACCTAGTTTTTTTGACCAGGTTAACTTTGAAAGCAAACAATCCCATTTTGAAGATCAAGTTTTAAGCATCTTAAAAATTATCCAAAAACATCCGCATTTAAAAGACGTTCTTAGTGAAGTCGATACAGTCGGTGATGAAAGAGAGCTCTATAGAAAAGCGCATTTTAAAGAAATGAAATCTGGTCTGCGCAGACTTCAATATCAAGGATTCAGCATTCGTTCTCACCATGGTGAAACATGGAAAATCCTGCGTCTTGGTGTTCAGGCCGTTGATAATGCTCTTAACATTTGGCACATAGATACTCTTGAACATGGTCTTAGTTTGGGAATTAATCCGAACTATTATTTCCACAGACTTTATCAGCGATTAATTGAAATGAATAAGGCCGGGATTCCTCTGAAACCTGAATCCAGCGAAGGTCAAGAAATTCTGGACATGGAATGGAGAGATGAAATTGTTAAAGAAAAACTTTTTAAAGGTGAATGCTTAACAGAAGCTGAAAAAATTAGTTTTTTAAAAACAAAATTCCATACTGCTCGTGAAGTTGAACACTATCAACACGATGTTCTCAATCGAATGATTAATAAAAAAGTCTCACTCGTTGCTCTTCCCTCTTCGAATCTCAAACTGACTGGATGTTTTCCTGACTATAAAGACCATCCATTTTCTTGGTGGGAGAAAAAAGGTGTGCAGCTTTCCATTGGAACAGATAACTACATCACACTTAGTACAAACTATATTCAGGAATTGCTCATTCTGCTTTATTCCAATCCTGGAAGTCTGAAGATTACCAAACTTTTAATGGTGGCAACGAAAGAAACGAGACGACCATATATAAGTCACCTGCTTTGGGAAATGCGAAAAACTAACCATTAACTGCCCCACTAAGGTGGTGGCAGAATTGAGGGCATGAATCATATTCATGCCCTTTTTTTATTTTAGATAGTATTGATTGTGATAGCAGACATAAATCTCAAGATGTTTTTTAAGCATTAATGGATCTTTCGTTGTACACCAGGTTTTTCGAATAAGCCTATTGATATTGGCCCTCAACATTGCACAGGTATGATTAAGCTTGAAAAGCGGATAGTAATTCAACTTTTTGAGTTCACCTTGACCAACGATTGCACCG
>CBIHOP010000041.1:0-13616 GCA_966211385.1 uncultured Bacteriovorax sp. | reverse complement strand
TGAAGTTGGTTTTGAGTTTGAAATTGAAGAAACAAGAGAAACCGCTATTACCGGAAAAAAACTTTGCATCACCGGTGCTCTATCAGAAAAGCGTCCAGTGGTTGAAGATATGATTCGGGAAGCTGGTGGCATCGTTGTTTCGTCTGTTTCGAAAAATACAGACATCTTGGTCACCAATGAGACAGATCCAAGCTCGAGTAAGTTTAAGAAGGCGCTCGATTTAAAAATAAAAATAATAACTGAAGCTGAGTTGATGAAACTCATGAAGTAGGAAAACTAACAATGGCCAAAAAGACATCCACTTTCATTTGTCAAAATTGTTCTTATCAAACAAGCAAATGGATGGGGAAATGTCCGGAGTGTGGCTCTTGGAATGCTTTTGTTGAAGAAACTTCAGTGGCAGCGAAAGATCTTAATCGCGCCCATAAAAGAACAACTCAAAATTCCGAATCACCAAAACTTGTGAATGAAATTGTTTTGCAGCAGCAGTTTCGCGTAAGTTCGGGAATGAATGAATTTGATCGTGTTGTTGGCGGTGGAGTTGTTCCGGGTTCATTAATACTGATCGGTGGTGAGCCGGGAATTGGAAAATCGACTTTACTTACAAGTGTAATGGGGAAACTCTCTCAAGCTTATACTGATGCAGTAGTCCTATATGCAAGTGGTGAAGAATCAACTGGCCAGGTTGCTGAAAGAGCGAAGCGGGTTGGAGTTAATAACAACAACTTCTATATTTACAATGAAACGAACTGGCAAAAAATTTTAGAACAGATAAATAAATTAAAACCAAGATTTCTCGTCATCGATTCCATTCAAACGACAACATCCTCTGAGATTGATTCTGCACCTGGAACTGTTTCCCAAATTAGAGAAGTCACTTACGAGCTCATGAATCATGTTAAAGCAAATGGCATAACCTGTTTTGTTATTGGTCACATAACAAAAGAAGGCTCAATTGCAGGGCCCAAAATTCTCGAACATATGGTTGATACAGTGATTTATTTTGAAGGTGATCAATTTGGGCAATATAGAATTCTCAGGGCCATGAAAAACCGTTTTGGAAATACTAATGAAGTTGGAATTTTCGAAATGCGCGAAAAAGGATTGGAAGAAGTAAAAAATCCCTCACAATACTTTCTTGATGATCAACTTAAAGAATCATTTGGACGATCACTTACTTGCATCATCGAAGGTTCGCGATCCCTGTTCGTTGAAATACAGGCCTTGGTTGTTGATAATAAATTTGGAAATGGAAGACGTACCACTCAAGGAGTCGATAACAACCGCCTTTCGATGATGGTTGCAGTAATCGAGAAATACTTTGGGTTACCTTTAGGTTTTAATGATATTTATCTCAATGTAGTGGGTGGAATGAAGCTCTCATCTCGTGAATCAGATCTCGCCATCATTGCCTCCCTCCTAAGTTCTTATCGGGGGAAACCGATTGATTCCAGTACCATTTTTGTTGGAGAGGTTGGATTAACCGGCGAGGTTCGATCAGTACCTCAAATGGAAATGAGAATAAAAGAAATGGCACAACTGAATTACAAAAGGGTCGTCTCATCGGAAAAAACAGCTCGGGAGTTGAAAGGTAAATTTGATATTGAGATCATAGGCTTAAGACAAGCACGCGATATTGAAAATTTAATAGGAAAAAATTAATGCTTAATGCGTTTTATGATCAAATGTCCAAGTTGCCCAACTTCAAAGGCAAACTCTTTTTGCTAGAGAAGTATTATCATTCTTTTGTTAAAGAAAAGACGATCAAGACAACAACGTGGACAGGTCTTGCACTGGATTTGTATTTGGCAGATCGAATTCAAAGAAGGATTTTCGCTAAAAAAAGTCATGAGCTAGAAACTGAAAAACATATTCTAAACTTCGCCAAAGATGCATCGTGATTTATCGATAGTGGGGCCAATATTGGTTATTTCAGCTTGATGCTCGCACATAAATTTCCACATTTGTCCGTTGTTGCGTTTGAGCCAAACCCTAACAATATACACTTCCTCAAAAAGAATAGTGAGTTGAATAATTTAAAAAATTTAAAACTTCATGAAATGTGTCTATCGGATAAAGAAGGTATTGTTGAATTTGCAGTTCCGCCAATGAATGAATCTGGATGGGGAAGAATTGCAGGCACAAATACACCACTCGAAGGATTTACAAAAGTATCCGCTAAATGTGAGACCCTTGATCACCTTATGGAGATAGGTTTGAACAAACGAAACCTTCGCTTCTTAAAATGGACATTGAGGGTTTTGAAGAAAAGGCCCTAAGAGGCGCTGAGAAATTTTTAATGAAATACAAACCGATACTCTGTATCGAATTGAATGATCCCTGTCTTGTTGAAAATGGTTCGTCATCACAGAAAGTAATGCATTTTTTAAATACGCTAGGCTATGAAGGATATCGCATAGACGGGGACAAACTGGTAAAAACATCAGTACCAAAAGAAGACTATAAATTTTTAAATTACTTCTTCATTCCTAAAAGTTAGCCCGGCAAAATTTTCCGCTTCAAAGATATCTTCTATTTGGTTGCAGGTTGATTCTCATACGAATTTAATCAATACCCTAAAGAGGATTAATTTGCCCGACTCTAAGTCACTATCATAATCAGTTAAAATTAAATGTGAGGTACTACGTCCAGGAGGGATGTTGATCTTAATTACGACATCTGATTATTTTCCGCAGTTAGGTGGATTGTCGACCTTTACAGCGAACATTGAAAAGTCTCTGCAAGACTTAGGGCTTCCGTATGAATTGTTTCATTGGAAAAATTTCGAACAGCTTCGTCAAAACTCAATGGACTTTTCAAAGTATTCGCTCATCATAAACGTTCATCCGCAATTTGCATGGGCTTCAAAAAATGGTCATGAAAAAATGATTAATTTCATTCATGGCTCTGAAATTTTGATGACATCTCCAAATCCTCTGAAACGTATCTACAAAAAAATATTCAAAAGAAAACTTTATGAAAAATTAGAGTCGTCATACTTAAATGTCTTTATATCAAAGGCCACACAAGATAAATGTGTTGAGCGCGGATTCAACGTGGATTATTCACGTGATTTAGTTTTTCATAATTGTATTGATACGAGTGATGCAAAATTTATAAAGAAAGAAATCCGCAATCATATGGTGTTTGCAAGCATCGCTAGGAATGTTCCCCATAAAAACTTAAAAGGTGCTGTTGAGTTTTGTGAACACGCTACAGAAGTTACTGGTAGAATCGTTGAGTTGCTTGTACCAAAAGGTTCAGGCCTATCATCGTCAAAGATTACAATTAGAGAGCTCTCAGACAGCTCTGATCAGGCGAGAGACGAGGCTTATCAGTCGGCTCACTACAATCTACTTCTTTCATTGGATCATTCTCATAAAGGCTTTTACGAAGGTTTTGGATTAACAGTTCTGGAGGCAGCACGCTTTGGAACTCCAAGTATTGTGATGAACACGGGCGGACTTCCAGAATCTGTTCATCATGGTGATACAGGTTGGGTTATCTCTTCAACAAGCCATAATACTGTTCAGAACCTTTTCACTCGTGAAAATGAATACCAATATTACAAAATGGCGATTGATTGTTTTGAGCATACAAGAACGTCTCATTCATTAAGCGAATACAAGCGCTTCTTTTCAGTGTTGACTGAAAAAAGGAGAGCTGGTTGAAAAAGATTGCAGTGATAATGAACACAAATGAAGTTGGTGGTGCTGAGAGAAGTCTCGTACACCAACTTGCGACTCAAAACCATGAAGCGTTCACATACTTCATTCCGCGGTTAAGCGAAAGTAATAAACTCGAAAATTTTATACGTTCACAGGGATTCACCAATATTCGTTACTATGATTACCCTGAAGCGATCTATTCATTTTCCCGAACCCAGGCGAAAATGGGCCTTAAAAATATTTGGTCGGCACTTAACCTTCTTTTTAAAGCAAAACTTTGGAATGAAGAGGAAAAATTTCAATCAGTTTATTTAAATGGAAACAAGGCAGCCTTTCTCTTCTTTGCTCAAAACTTATTTTCAAAATTTGAAGGTAAAGTTATTTGGCATTTACGCGACTATTATTTTTACTCTAAAAAAACGAATGCAATTTGGACAATACTTACGGCCAAAATGTCTGGACAGCTGAGTTTTGTATGTAATTCAAACTCCGTTAAACAAAGTTTGGATCGATCGCCATGGAGAAATAACTCTATTGATGTCATTTACAATCCAGTGGGTGAAACTCTCAACGTAAGAGATACAAGAAGAAGTGTTAAAACAATTGGTGTCGTTTCCATGATGGCGCCATGGAAAGGTGTTCATGAAATGGTTTTATGGACAAAGCTCTTTGAAGATCAATTGAAAGATCTTGGTGTTGAAAAAGTTAAAATATATGGTGCAGATATATACAAAACTTCAGGTGAGCATTCATCTTACACTGATCAATTAAGAAAATTAGCTGAAAAATTTCCTTCGGAAATTCTAAGTTTCGAAGGGAATAAAGAACCAGAAATTCTTTTTAATGAGATTGACTGTCTCATTCATTACTCACTTAAACCAGAACCATTCGGCCGGGTTATTCTTGAAGCTTTTGAAGCGGGAATTCCTGTCATCTCTACATGTTTAGGTGGAGCGGCGGAGCTCGTGCAAAGTCAGGAAACGGGATTGAAAGTTTTCCCGTATGATCGAAGAGGATTGTTCACAGCGGTTGAGCAGCTAACAAGCAACAACGTCAAAACATATAAGTTAATTGCAAAAGGTTTAGAAAAATCAAAAGACATCCAAGAGAAGATCTCCACAGAAATGACGAGAGTTCTTGAAATCGAGGAGGCTTCATGAGCGATTCTCTGTTTATGCAAAATCAAAAGTTGATCAGACCGAGAGTGAAGGTTGCCTCTCCGCTTGTTTTTAACATACCAGAAGCAGCACTTCTTCGTTTAAACAATATTTCAAATGAAGATGTGTTGGTTGAGAAATTTGAAGAAATTCCAGTCGAGCCGCAAACACAATTGATTACGCTCGAACTTGAAAGCGTAGAAGCTGAACATGAACTAACCCTAGAGCTAGAGACTGTTCAAGAGGTTAAACTTGACCATCCACTGCCGGTTGAAATTAAGGAAGAAAAAACAAAGGTAGTTCCTTTCTTTGAATTGCGATTGCAAAATCCTGAAGCCGTTTACAAAGTGGGACATTCATTTCTAAGCGATATTGAAAAGGGTAAAAAGCATTTTGGATTTGCTTCGCATGTAAAACACGGAAGCGAATCAATGTTGCTGGTCTATGCCAGTTTTATTCAGCATTCATTAAAGAAACCCGTTCTTGTTGTTGCAAAAGATATGGCAAGTTCTGATTTTGATAACCACCGCATGAAGTTTGAAGAAGGCCAGCTCTTAAACTGGAAAACATGGGAATGGGGTGACTTGTGCTTTGTAGATCACAAGCAGTTGATTTCGACAGAAAAAGAATTTGCAAAAACTGAGTTGGAATTTATTCATAATCATTTTTCAGCTGTTTTGTGGAGTTTACCAACATGTAATACCAATGATCGTTTTCAGCAGGTTTTCCTCTCGGTTTTAGGAAAACTGAATTCAATAACAATGGTTGTTGAAAAAGGTGCAACAGAATCAAAGGCCATTAACAAAACAGCAGAATACTACAACTGTTTCAATGTCCCAGTTAAAGGAGTGTTGTTCGGCTAATGAGTAAGTTCAACCAACTTCTAAACGAGAACACGATAGTGGATTTCGGTCTCCTCTGGAGACTAACGAAACGCTATCGCTCTCACTTGTTGTTGGCGTTGGGTTTCTTTGCAGCTTTTTTTACATACAACTATTTCAACCAGCCAGTAATTTACGCTTTAAATATTCCGCTGAAAGCTGTTAGCCAAGAACCGTTGGGACCAACAAATCCGACCCAGATGATGATGGGTGGAGAGGGAAATGGTCTTAGTCTCAATGAACTTAAAATTTCTCTGGAAAACTACTCATATCTAAAACTTTTAGCAGAATCGATAATAAATGATCCCGCCTTTCCTGAAATGAACTTCGGTTCCATTAAGATGAATAATAGCTTCTATGGAAAAGAAATTTCTCTTAAGTGCAGAAACGAAAAAAAATGCATAACAGAGACGCTGATAAATAGTCTTCGAGAGCTTTATGTACTTGAACCTGGAATTACAGATAATAGATTTGTTTTAAATGTTAAGGCCATTAACAAGAAGACGGTGCAAACATTAACTGACCACCTTACGAAAACTATCGAAATTAATCGTATCCAAGTTCGTAAATACCAAATTATAAAAGAGATCGAGAGTGTAAAAAGTCTAATTGAAGAAAGCCGTTCTTTAATTCAAAAGATTGATGGTTATACCACGCTGGAAGAGCAAGAAAAAATCCAAAATGGTATTGCAGAATTAAAAGACCGTATTCGAATGTTGCAACAATCATCAAACCAGGAACTTTCTAATGTTTCATCGCTTGAATCGAAATTAAATGAAAATAAAAAAAGCACAATCTCAAACTTGGGACTTGGATCAATTGAAGTAGAAGCATTAAAGAAAAGCCAGGCAAGACTCGCTGAAATTCGGCAGAATATAATTATTCTCTCAAATATCCCAGTTGAAAAAAGAACAGCAGCCGACAATCTCATTATTGAACAACTGCAAGCAGAGAAAGCTGCACTTCAAAAGCAATTACCAGCTGACAAAAAGAGAAAAGATATTGAGCTCAAAGATTCATTTGCCGCCAATCAACGAACAAAAACAAGTGACTTTGAATTTGATTATCAAGTCTCGAAAACCAAAATGGCTAAGATCAATGCTGATTTGGAACAAGCGAAGGAAGAATTAGGGAAGTTGCTCGAAAAAAAGATTGAGAATGAGAATAAAGTAGTTGGCCTCAAGTCAGATATGGAATTTTTGAAAAACCTTGAAGCGAAACAAATGTCTCTCAAACTGATAAGTGCCACAATGACTTCGGATGTATTTTTCGAGGATTCAAATCCATTTGCAACGGAATATCGCCAATCCTCATATTTGAAAATCATCATTTTTAGCTTCTCTATAACACTGTTTCTTCACATTCTTTCTATTATTATCCGCTTCTTATACGATGATAAGATTTACGGAGAAGACGATCTAAAATCAAAATTTGGAAATCTTGACTTCATTGGTGAAGTACCAAAATTCGGTTAAGCAATTTTTTCCCTCCTAACAAAGTCTTAATACATTTCAATAAAAATTAGAGTTATTCCGAAAAATGTTTAGAGCAGCTAAACAAAGTGGGATGTTTTATGACAGCAGCAAGCAAATTAAAACAAATTGAAGAAGTTGATAGTGACGTTTCTGCAAGATCAAAACGAGATCAGTTAGCAGATTATTTTTATCGAATCTCAAACCATGAAGAGCTTTTTAAAATCGGAAAAAACTTTCTGCAAGAGGCCCAGAAGGGAGTAAGAAACTTTGCATTCACTTCCACTGGATATAAAAACTCTCAGCAGAGAACAATTTTAGGACTATGTTGTTTCTTTGATCAGAATGCCGATTATAAAATAGCTGTTATCTCAGATCATCTCACACAAGGTATATTTACAGAGCTGGTGAACGATTCAGCCCCAAAAGTTTTTGTGGGTGAAACGATAACAAACTCTGTTCGTTATAAATCTTTTCATCATCATTTTGACTTCATTGACTATAGTGAGTTTACGAAAATTTATTATGATCAAGAGTTCGTTAAGACGTTTGAAATTGAAGTCAAAAAAATCCTAGATAATTATGACATCATTTTGTGGGATATTCCGGAGATGGAAAAAATGAAGGAACATCCTCATTTTCACTACCGGATCTCTACATTCTATCAATCAATGAACATAATCATTACTCAGAATACGACTTCAAGCAAGCAGGTTGAATCAGTCAAAAATTTCTTTAGCAATTACAACATTAATCTTAATGGCGTTATGTTTGATTCTACTAATCCTACGGAACCAGTTAAAAAGAAAAAATTATTTGGAATCTTCTAATGGCAAAGCTTCAGCGCCTATTAAACGAAAGCACAATCATCGACTTAAAGATGATTTTTCGTTTATGTGCTCGCTATAGATCCTTGTCCGTTTTAGGGGTAATGTTTTTTATCGCAAGCGTGGTCTTTCTCACGCTGTCACGACCTGTAATTTACTCAGCATCTGCACCTATCAAAGTTTTTCCTAGAAGTTTAGTAGGGAAAGATAAACAGAGCTTTATAACAACTCCCAATGAAAATTTAATTACACTTGAAGAGCTTCGATTAAATGTTCAAAACAGAACATTTCTTAACAAAATAGCAAAAGGCCTTATCTCAGACTCTTCATTCAAATTAAGTTCCTTTCTAGGCGCAAACAAGGAGCAGAGTACATCTAATCTTGCATCGATGCTTAATGAAAGTATTTACATTGAAAACGGGTTAACTGAAGATCGATTTAATTTAATTGTTACAAGTTCTGATAAAACGATTCCACACTTATTGCTTAAGCATCTAATTCTGGCCATTGAAAATGAACGTGTGAGAATAGGGCAATACGCGCTTAAGAAAGAGTTATCTTCAGTTGAGGATTTACTCAAAGAAAGCCAAGCGCTTATGAGTTCAAGAGTAGGAGAAAATCCGCTTGAAGAACAATCAGTATTAAGCAACAAGATTTCAACCTTAAAAGATGAAGCTAAAATTCTTCAGCAGAGTGTGAGTGTTGAATCAATAAATATATCAGCATTGAGTGCCAGACTGCACGAGAATAGAAAAAATGTTGAGCCCCAAACAAATCAGTTAGACAAACCAGAAGCAAAAGAAGCAAGAGTCAGAATACAGGAACTGAAGGGAAATATTTTACAGTTAAAGGCCATTGCGAATAAAAATCAATCTCAAGATGACAAAAAAATTATATCCCAGCTAGAATCCGAGCTAGGTCAACTTTCAACAAAATATCGATCTGTTGCCTCACTTCAAAATTTTGAGCAGAAAGAAAATTTTGCAGAAAAACAACGTGAAGGACAAAAAGCATTAGAGTTTGATTTGGAAGTAGCAAAAACTAAATTGACTAAGCTTAATCAAGAGTATGACTTAATCATGACGGAGCTCAATTCAACGATTGAAAAGAAAATGGCCCTTGACTCCAAAGTTGCTTCTCTGCAGGCCGATTTGCAGTTTCAGAAGGAATTAGAATCGAAACAGATGTCTCTAAAGCTTAACATTGCAACTTATACATCTGATGTTTTATTCGAGGACTTTCAAGTGGCTGTCAATAGCTTCAGGACCACATCAATGCTGTTCATCTATTTGTGGAGTTTAGCTTTAGCTAGTGCTTTTTATCTTTTGATGATCATTGGTAATTTCATTATGGATGATAAAATATACCAAGCGGACGATGTTCATCATTCTATAGCCGGCTTAAGTTTTGTAGGTGAAGTTCCAGCATTCTCTGATAAACTTAAATAGATGAATTCTAAACTTTTTCAGGCGATAGGTTTAAGCCAATCATACGGCGACAAGGTTCTATTCAAAGATCTCTCCCTCACTTGTGAAGGACCATCTTTAATTCTTATTTCTGGAGATAATGGGACAGGAAAGAGCACACTGCTTAAAGGATTAAGCGGATTTCATCAATTAAATAAAGGGCAAATTTACTACAATGGTCATTCAATTTCTCAGTTAAGACCTGGTGTTTTAAGTTATGCACCCGCAACCAGTTTAGGTCTTAATCTGGATCTTAGTGGTGAACAGCATATAAAACTTTTTGCAGGTTTTTTGAATATCTCCAAGAAAGATTATCTGAAAGAAATCGACAAATATCACGATTTAAAAATTTTCGAAGAGGTGCTTGAAAAAAAGGTATGCGATTTCTCTCAGGGGATGAAGCAAGTCTTGCGTCTTTTTCTGCATACATTTTTTCATCCAGAAGTTGTTATGCTTGATGAGCCGTTTATGTTTTTGGCCCCAAATCTTAAAGAGTTTTTTCGTGAAAAAATTTTGGATCTGTCATTGGAAAGTGTAGTTTTGATAACGGATCAAAATACTGATTGGATTCATTCAGCATCGGCCATTAGGATAAGGTTAGGTCAACAATGATTTCATTCATTGTTAATCACATTCTCAGAAAGATATTTCTTCCGAGAAATCAAATCGTGATGTTGGCTTATGAACTTTTTGCAACAACAATTACCATCGTCGTTCTTTATCAAGCGGGTCTCTCTTATAAGTTTAACTATGGAGAAGGAAATGTTTTTAGTTTTCTAGTTGTCGGTGAAATTGCACTTATCCTGCCATTGACATTGGCTGAAAGGATTATTGAAAAATTTCAAAACATATTTAACCAGCAATTTTTTCAGACGTTGAGCTTTGTAAAAATTGATCCCTATAAATACTTGTTAAAAGCCTCTCTGAAAGAAATGTTGTTTCCGCTCTTGAGATTATCTCTGCTTTTAAGTTTTAGTTTCAGTATGTTTGCCATAAACGTGTCAATGGAATCATTGTTTCTTTTTTTATGTATTCAATTTATGGCCATCTTTCTCTTTTATTTTTTAGGTTCAATTGCTATCGAAATATTTTTATGGTCGAAAAAGGGTCTGCGCTTTTACCATACGTTAAATACAATAGCCGCGCTTTTGGGGGGAGCCTATTTTCCAGCTGACAATTTCCCGATTGCCATAAAAGAAATGGCTCAATTTCTTCCTCATTCTTTGGTCTTAACGAGTTCTCGTGCAATTTTTTCTGGAGTTAGTTCTGTAGGCATATATTTTTTAGGCTTGGGGTTCTGGATTTCCGCCTTATTTGTTGTTCACAAATGCCTGAAAAATCGACCTTATCGCTTACAGAATATTTAATAATTTCACTCTGAGAATCCAATAGGTCTTATTTGCCCGCTCCACTGTGGAAACGAGTAATGTTGTAAAATTATAGAGTGAAGTTCTTCTGTTTCATTCTTGTATTTATTTTCTTTTCTTCAAGCTCTTTTGCAGCTTGTGGTGGAACAGTCCGAACCTGGCAAGGAACAACAACGACATGGTCGACGACGACCAATTGGTCTGGATCCAATGTGCCAGATTCTGCAACTGAAGATGTTGTTGTTCGATCAACTGGCTTTAATCCAACAATCACAAGTAACTTAACGATCGGATGCCTTGAAGTTCAAGCAGGAACAATCAATGAATCATCAGCCAACAGAACTTTAACCATCACTGGTGATTATTTTAAAGCTCCGTATTCAAACTCATTAAATTTTACAGTTAATAGTTTCGTTATTGCGATGGCCGGAACGGCTCCACAAACTTTTGAAGCAGTTGATGATATTAGAGGACTTCAGATAAATAATTCATCGGGAGTGACATTAAAGAATAGCTTTCGTGTGCTTGGATCACTTACATTAACCGGTGCCGGTACAACGACAATTGAAGGTGATGTCCGATTATCTGCAGCTCTTGTAATTCCTGCCGGCCATAAAGTCATTGTTAAAAATGGAGGCTCTCTTTACTCCACAATGAACATCACTGTTAACGGTGAATTGGAAGTTGAAGGTGGTGGAACACTTAACTTGGAAAATACGAGGACGTTATCTGTACCATCTGGCGGATCATTAAAATTAATTGGATCAGCAGGTAACCCGGCCGTACTTTCTTCCGCAAATGCATCTTCCTGGTTCACGTTTACTGTTGCGGGATCGGTTTCAGCAAACTTTGCAACAATCAGAAGAATTTCCACAAACGGTATGAACGTCACGGGTACGATTGTTCAATTGAACAATACAGATTTTCGCGGAATGGTTAATAGCGGTTATGTTATGACGTTGGGTGCGGCTGCAAGTGTACCATCTGCGCTCACTTCAATTGGTTTTTACAACGACGATGGAGTTGCAACTCCAAAAAATATCAATGCAAATTTGTATAACCAAACTGCGATCACAATTAATAATACTTCAGGAAGTGTAACTGGAGCTGCATATGAATTGGATCCCAATAATAAAATAAATTGGGGAGTAGCGGCTCCAACAACTCTAAGTATTGTAGACGATGCAGAAGCAAATGAGCCGACAGCGACACTGGCCGTAAGTACGACTGCAACCTTTGCTGAGTTCGCATTCTCTTTAAATCAAACAGCGACAGCGACTGACATTACTCAAGTTACTCTGACGATGACAGGTACGGCGTTGATGTCTGATCTCTCAAGCATAAAAGCATATCGCGATGTGAATGGAAATTGTGATTATGATGCAGGAACAGATACGCAGATAGGATCTGATTTAGTATTTACAGGTAATCCATTAAAATCCACTGTAACAATTCCGGCCGGACAACTTACGACCGGATCAGCAGTTCAACAGACATGTTTAATTGTACAAGCAACATCAAGTGCATCTCCAGTAGATCAAAGAACGGTATCATTTTCGATCGTTTCAAGCAGCGACGTTGTGAACTCTCAAAATTATTCTATATCAAACACATCTGGAACACCCGTAAGTGGAGGTGTTAGTTATCTAGTTAACAACACTTATTCACAATGGGCCGGTGTTACTTCGACTGCTTGGAACGTGACAACGAATTGGAACCCAAACACAATCCCGACAGCAACTCGTGCCTGCAAAATTGGATCTGCCACAAGAATCGCACAGGTCAACACAACTCCCGTAAGATGTTCAAATGCAACTCTTCAATCTGGCGGAACTTTAGATTTTAACAACACAACAAATATCTTTGAAGTTTATAACGAACTTGAAGTGAGTAGTGGTTTTAATTTTACAAATGCCGGAACAGGAAACATTCACATGAAAGGAAATGTGAATCAGACGATGTCTCTTTTAACGGCATTCCCCGGCAATGTTACGATCAATAATACTGGTACAACTTTTAAAACAGTTTCGGTAACTGAAAATTCTACGATAAACGGAAATCTAATTTGCACGTCTGGAATTCTCAATATTCCCAATGGTGTGCGCTTAACAGTTCTTGGAAATGTGACAGTCCAAACCGGATGTACACTTGATATCGATGATGGCGGAACACTTGCTTTGGCAAATGGAAGAACATTAACTGTTAATACTGGAGGAACATTAGAGCTAGTTGGCAATAGCGGCAGTAAGGCAATAATCTCTTCAATCTCTACGAGTGATTCGTACAACGTTGTGATCAACGGAACTATTAAAGCTCGCTATTATACCTTTGAACGATTGGCTCCTGCTGGAGTTTCAATTGAGTCTGGATCCACAATAGATGCGTCTAACTTTTTACAAGATGGAACTTATTCATATCCGGTAAGCTCATCTTCGACTTTACTGAAGTTGAAAAGACAAATTCCAGGCAATGCTCTTAGTAACATGGTTTTCACAAAAAATGGTTCGAGCGCCACAGCGATCATCAATATTGATTCAACGGGAGCGGCAGCTGGCACATTGAGTGTCTCTAGTTATTCGGGAGATCTTGCGGGCGAAAGTTTTGATAGTGATCCAACTTATGCGGTCAATTGGACGAGTGAGACGAATACAATCTCTATAACTCAAGAAAGTGTATCACCCACAACTGTTTTAACTGGGGCTACATATACTATGGGTAGATTTAGTTTCCAACAAGTGGAGGCCGGATCAAGTTATTCAAATGCAGACATAACATCAC
>CBIHOP010000040.1:0-13837 GCA_966211385.1 uncultured Bacteriovorax sp. | reverse complement strand
CAAAAGATCTAAGATTAAACAGATTTTTCCTACGAATGGTTATCAATCACAATCTACAAAAAAAATCGTCTTTGGCATCAAGAAAGGTGAAAAGCTTTCTAATATTCAAATTATGTGGCCATCACGTAATGTTCAAACAGTGACGAATTTCAACCTAGGACAATACAACAGGATTGAGGAATATGTTCAATATTGATCGGAACTGGTATCAGTTCAGCGCTCATTGGATTTATATTTTATTATCACTTGGGCTTTATCAGTCTCTCTTCCCTTTTTATAATTTCATCGGTGCTTACGTCATAGCAACCCTTGTTTATTTTTTAGGACAGAAATATTTCCCGGAAATCAAAAAGCACAATCTTTTATCTGTGGTTACTGTCTGTAATTCGGTTTATTTGAATTTAGGCTACAATTACAAACAGTACTATATTCTTCACATCGTTGTACTCTTAGCACTTTGGTCGAAGTTCTACTTAAGGGATAAAGTAACAGGAAAAAGTTTGTACAATCCATCGATGGTTGGAATTTTTATTGTTGCGATGTTAGCTCCCTCTTATGCCACTCATACTCCGTATTTATGGTCTTCCGAATGGTGGCAAATCCTCATAGCTTTTATTGCAGGTTCGACAGTAACTTATCTGGTGAAAACACATACAGTTTCATACAGCTATATCCTAAGTTATATGGGATTTGCTTTCATGTTCGATATAATGAAGTTTATGATAACTGGAACTTCGTTTGATTATCAGCAAACATTGTTTTGGGTTTTAGGTGCCTTTTCGTTCAATAAGTTAATTCATACGTTTCATGTTATTTCTGACCCACAAAGTTCTCCATCATCAAAACAAGGAAGAATTTTATTCGGTGTGAGCATTGCGCTGGTGGAAATTATTTTTAAAAATTTAGATGTACTAAACAATGTGATCATCTCATACCTGTTAGTCGCAACTGTATTTCAGTTAGCAAGAACCAGAAATTTCAATCCATTTAAAATTTCAAATACGGCCTTAAAAGCATAGAGGGTTTTATGAAAAAGATAATAATGATAACTCTGCTCTTCTCCCTAGGGTGTAGTAGCACTCCAAAAAATCCTAAGCCATCCATATCAGAACCATTATTAAATGTGAGTGAATATGATGAAGTGAGCGATTATTTTGTTAATGATCGACAACATTTTAAGAGCTTCTTAGATAAATATTGGGATTCGATCAAATTGAGCGATAAAAAACCTAAAAACTATTATGTCGATAATTTCCAAGACAGACGGGTCAAGGATACATTTGTTCAGTGGATGACGAAATCGATTAACGATTTCAATTCTCGAGAACTCAAGATTTATCACGGCAAGATGTTTAGCTATTTTTATCAGAATCGTGGGAAGGATAAAACAATCTTCTATTCACATGGAAATGTATCTCCGTTAGCTTATTGGGCTGAATTTGCCACGGCTTTCAATGATAGATTCAAAGATTACAATGTCGTTTTCATTCACTCGACAAAGATCAACTATGATCCGAAAAACTATTCAGCTGAAGAGTTAAATTCACTCTTTGAAGAGGATACAAAAAACTTTTTTAAACAGACTAAGATTTCTGCTGATAAGTCATATTTCAATATCGTCTGCCATTCAGCACTTTTCACTTATCAATATTTCAAAAACAATCCGAATGGTTATGCAAAAATAGTTTATTATGCACCAATGATTAAGAAGGCATCGGATGACGTTGTTCAAGATTTTTCAAAGATCTTCGACCCTAATCTCGTTATGGATAATTTCTACTCTGTCTATTATCTTTATTCGTTATCAACTCCTAGAGGAACCAGATCGTTTCCGATTCCGCACAATTCATTAAGTTTCAATATAGCCACTGAAAAAAACCTAACGGAGTTGTACTACAAAGGTTTGGACATATCGGCATTTAAGAATAAAGCTTTGATCCATGCAGACGGAGAATCAATGCTTACAGAGGAATCAATGGCCATGAAAGAGTTCAATCCTTCATCGGTAATATTGTTAAAAAACATGCTTCATCACGATTATTTTTCTGTGCGCGACAGGTTTAATTATTATTTTGATTCCTTAGAGCAATTAATACTTCAGTAAGGAATATTTATCTTAACGCTTAATGGACTGAACTTAAAAAAAGCGATTCTTCTAGCTGTTAGCCTTGGTCTAATTTATCCCTTCGCGGGAAAATTTATTTTTCTATTGTTAGTCATTTCGCTTATCCATTATTGGTTCATTTTTACATTAGCGATTTCCCATAAAAGATTCGCTGGTGTGCTCGTATTCGTAAGCAGCTTAGCGCTGCTACTGCTGACTAAAATCAACTTTCAGCAAGAAGCAACTTGGCTAATTCCATTAAGTCTATCTTTTTATGTATTTCGCAACTGGAGCGTCTACTGGGATTTTAGTTCTGATAGTGACCTAAACCATGTAACGCTTTTGGATTTTTTTCTTTTTTCGTTCTACCTTCCAAGTTTTTTAACTGGTCCTTTTTTAAAAATTTCAGACTTAATGAATGCAACCAAAGAAGAGTATTCATTACAGAAAACAGTAGATGGCTTGTTTTTATTTATTCGCGGTTGTGCAAAAAAGGTTCTTATTTCTCAGGTGCTCATCATATCTCTGATGGATCGTGGAAGTTTTTCCTTGGCGGAAACCATTCTAAGGCTTTTTATAAATGTTATCTATGTGACGGCAGACTTAAGCGCGTATACTGATATGGTACGGGGAATTTCAAAAATTTGTGGAATCGATTTGCCTATAAATTTTAATTTATCATTGTTAGCAACAAACATATCTGATTTTTGGCAAAGGCAACACATAACTTTTTCGAATTGGTTGCGAGAGTATATTTATTATCCACTCTTTTTCAAATGGTCGAGCCAATATGGTGCTTCCGCTGGTTATGTTGTAGCCATTTGTATAACATTCATTTTTTCGGGTTTATGGCATGTGCCTTCTCAGAGTGGATTAATCTTTGCGGCGGGACACATTTTTGCCTTCCTCTCCTTGAGTAAATCAGATACACGGCTAGGTAAAGTCAAAGATTTTATGATTATGTGGATAGTACTCCTCATTACGTTCTGGCCTATAGTACATCCCGATGACTCGTGGGTTAGATTGAATCTTGATTGGCAAAAAACGATGATTTTTTCTGCGTGGATTGGTGCCGGACTTAGTTGTTCTCTGTTTGCACTCTTAGAGTATTATGATTATCAATTAAAGAAACAAAATACACTTAATCTGAAACTTTGGTCTTTAGTAATGCATGTAATGTTGTTTGCACTAACATTGATATACTTCAACAAAAATGCACCTACATTTCTTTATTTTAGTTTTTAATCAATGCGTTCGTAATTAAAGATGAACTTTCATTTGCAGGATGAATACAATCAAAAAATTTAACCTGCGACAGCGATCTCAAATCAACAATTCTGACGCTCGCGTTTTTCGCCACAGCAATGAGATCCGCTAGCAAGCTTTCTTCATATTCATTATATTCATGATCTGCAGGAATCGGGGGAATCCAGACAATTGTCTGATTAGATCGTGATTGAAAAGTAGAAATCAAATCTCCAAAAATTTTTACACCCAGTTTGTTGTCTGAAGGATTATTGGTTGTCCATCTCATCATCGTTTCGCATTCACTAACTATCCTAGGTCGATGAATCTCTGGAAGTTGCATACCAGATATATAACCTTTCAAAGAGGAATCTTGAATGTTTCGGAATTCTTCAACATGTAAATGTCTTTTGATTTTTCGATAATCGTCATTGGCGTTCATGTTATTAAAAAATGATTTTATAATGTCTTGAAGAATATATCGCTGGAGATACAATTCATAATTATAAAGAATAGGTTTTAGAACCGCTGGAGTTGAATTTAGTTCCGAAAAAAGCGACAAGTTTTGATCGCTGGACATCATCTTAATCATTCTTTGACTTGCTGACATAGGATTAAGTTCTATGTAAACTTTTGAATATTTCTTGTTCGTAGATTGAGCAAGTTTCAACATTTCACTATAGGATCCCGCAACAAGACTCGCATTATACGATGACTTCTCAATCAAACGAGGATCTATGGAATATGCTGTTCTTGATGAACCAATGAAAATTGTGTCGATATTTTTCTCTGTCAGTCCATAAGCTTTTTTTTGCCAATCATATGTAAGATAGAAGTAACTTGCACCATTTATACGGTTCAAGAATTGGTGATAAAGTGAACTTCTTAATAAAAGTTGAAAACTGACTAGGCCTGTAAAAAACAATACCAAAAAAAGGATGGAACGATTTTTTACTGACATTGGCATGTAACGATCCAACTGTCCTTATATTGCTCTGAACATCTTAGAAATTTTGCTTTTGGTTTTATACAAAAATCCTTCGCAATTTCTTCACACATTTTTTTAGGTAGACAGCTATCTAAAATTTCCGGATGGTCGAATGGTTCAAGCGGCCCTTTAAGCTTGGCCTTTTTAGTCGGTTTTACATCAATTGCTGATGCAAACGTGGGTAAGGAAAAGCTTAATAAAAAAATGAGTATATATTTCATTATTCGTTACAATGATAATAACATATTTTGCTTTAGATGGAGCAGCCAATGTTATCCCAGGATGAGATTGTTCTCAAAGTAATTGGATTTCTAAACGACAACAAGAAATTCTTAAAAATCGAAACTTCAAAACTAATTGATTCGGATACGCTCATTTTTGGAGAGAATGGTTTGCTTGATAGCATCGGCCTTGTTCATCTAATAGTTAATTTGGAGAAACAAATTAAAAACGAAACAGGGAAAAAGATTGTTTTAGTGAGCTCAGAAGCCATGAGTAAAACAAAGAGTCCGTTTAAATCTGTTTCAACTATTGCTCAATTAATCAAGGAAAAGCTTTGAATATATTAATCACTGGAACATCACGAGGCTTAGGGAAATCATTGGCCGAAATTTTTTTAAAAGATGGTCATACTGTATTTGGTATTGCTAGAGGTGAATCAACTATTAATCATAAGAATTATCTTCATCTCACTGGCGATTTAACGGATACGGATAAAATTTTAAATATAATAGGAAATTTAACATCGGTGGATGTTCTCATAAATAGTGCTGCCAAAGCAAAACTGAACCCATTTTTAATCTCCAATGAAGTAGACCTCGAAGAGTTGCTTTCTGTTAATGTGGAAGGTGCATATCTACTTACCAGAGAAATTGCGAAATTGATGGTAGCTAATAATTTTGGACGCATTATAAACGTCACGACCATAGGAACGAAACTTAACATTAAGGGAGAAGTGCAATACTTAATGAGTAAAGCTGCATTGGAAAAAATGACTGATGTACTTGCAAAAGAACTTTTTCCTTTCGGGATTACAGTAAACAATGTCGCCATTTCACTTATGGATACTGATCTCATCAAAGGTCTTAATCAACAGCAATTAAAAGATGTACGCTCTCAATTAATTGATGATCATTTTGTTAACAAGGCGGATTTAAAACATCTTTTTGATTTCCTCATTCACGAGAATGCTCGATCGATAACAGGCCAAAAAATTTCATTTGGTGGAATATAGTGTTTGATTTCCAAAAATACGCAAGCAATATTGCTCTAATCGAGGGCCATCAAAAAATAACTTTCGCAGAGCTTGAGAAGTTAATTACTAACTTGAAATCGATTGTAGGCAATATTCCTAAAGGAGCGGTTGTATCTTTGTTGGGTGACTTCACCATTCAAAATGTTTCAATGCTTATCTGCTTGTTGGAAAATAAAAATATAGTGGTTCCACTTTTATCGGCAAATGCTAATCGTTATGATGAAGGGTTAGTTGAGTATATTGTAGAGTTTAAGCAAGAGTGGATTATAACTAAGCGTGTGACGAACAAGGAGCATAAAGCTTTAAGGGAATTAAGAGATAGAGATCATGGTGGTATCGTCCTGTTTACGAGTGGTAGCTCAGGAAAAGAGAAAGCGGCTCTACATGATGCTGAAGAATTAATTAAGAATCTAAAAATTCCGCAAGCTCCCTATAAATCCATCTTATTTTTGAAATTCGATCATATTGGCGGATTAAATACACTTTTCCAATTAATGAAATCCGGCGGCACAGGCATTTGTACTTCTTCACGTGACCCCGAAACAATTGTCAGAATTATCGAACAGGAGCAAGTGAGCTTGCTGTCGACGACTTCGAGTTTTATCGCTTTATTTCTGACAACGAATGCTTACAGAGATCACAATCTGAATTCCTTAAAAATGGTGACATTCGGAACCGAGCCAATGTCGGACTTGATAATCCAAAGATGGAAAGAAGTATTACCGAACATAAAACTCTTTCAGACATACGGAACAACTGAATTAGGAATATTGGGAATTAAATCAAAAAGTAGTGCCACTGTTTATATGGATTTCAAGAATCTTGAAGGATCATTTCGTATAACAGATGACGGTATACTCCAAATTAAGACTTCAAAATCATTTTTAGGTTATTTGAATCGAGAATATCAGTATAGTGAATGGTATTCGACAGGGGATAGGGTTGAGATAAAGGATGATCAATTGAGAATAATCGGCCGTGAAAATGACTGGATAAATGTAGGTGGATTAAAGGTGTCACCTTATGAGGTGGAAGAAGTTTTATTAAGTTATCCAGGAGTTTTGGAAGCTAAGGTTTCTGCTAAAGAATACATTCTTATGGGACAAATAGTTGTTGCTAAAGTTTATGTAAATGAAACAAATCAGAACGAAGAATTTATCGAAAGACTGAAAGAACATTGCAGTTCACGTTTGGATTTTCATAAGGTCCCGGTTGAAATTGATTTCTACAATCCAGTTAAAGATGTTGAATTAAAAAAACGACGGTAACAAAATGAAAAGTTTAATTGTCTTTGCTTTGTGCTTACTAGCTGGTTGTAGTAAAGCGGTCATTAAAAATACTCAAACGGAAAATGTAATCATTGTTGAGAATGGCCCTCTCAAGGCATATAAAAATCCAGCTTTTGATTATCGCAATTATGATGACGTAGAGGACTATGTCATAAATGACAAAAAACACTTGGCTGAATTTCTTGATAAGTATTGGGAGAAATTGAGCCTGCCTAAGAAAACCTCAAAACTTAATCTCATTAAAAAATTTGAAAATCGAATTGTGAGAAGAAATTTTGTCAATAACATGTCAGATGCCATTTATGCATTCAATGAATTAGGTCTTGAAGAATTTACAGGAGATCAGTTCAGTTATTATTTTGCCAATAGAAACGCTGAAAAAACCTTAATCTACATTCATGGCAATATTTCTCCAGTTGGCTACTGGATGGAATTTGCCAATTCAATGGTCGATCATTTTAAAAATATAAACATCGTCTTTGTTTATTCTTCTAAATTTAACAATGAAGAAAAAGTTTACACTGCTGAAGAGTTGAATAATCTGTTCGCTTTAGATACCGAAAATTTTTTCAAAGCTAAAAAGATAAGAGCTGATAAAGCATTTTTCAATGTCATCGGGCATTCTTCTCTCATAACTAAAGGCTACTTCGATAAAAACGAAAATGGGTACTCCAAAGTGATTTTTTATTCCCCAATGATAAAAAAGTCATCAGCTGACAACATCCTGGACTACCGAAAGATTTTTCCACCAGAGACGAAATTTGTTGATTACTACACGACTTACTATCTTTACTCATTGAAAACCAAAAAAGGAACGAGAGCATTCAGTGTTCCTAAAATAAATCTCAATTATAATTTAGCGACCGAAATGAACTTAATGGATCAATACTTCGCAGGGTTGGATTTATCCAAAATTAAGCGTAAAGCCCTTATTTATGCTGAAAAAGAGGACATGTTTGTTAAAGAATCATTCGGAATTGCACAATTCGACAAAGAGAGTGTAGTAGAGCTGAAAGGAATGCAACACCATCATTATTTTTCGATTTTGGACCAGTTTCCTTACTATTTTGAAAAATTAGAAAGCCTCATGAAAGATTAAATCACAGTGAGGTGGCTGCCGTTACCAATGTGGTTGCTATGAATAACTTTTTTTTGTCCACTGAGGAAAGATTTCAAATCGTAAGTGTTAAGCGTATTACTGTTAATACCTGACAAACTGACGTAAAGCTCATTTCGCTGTAAATTGTGGGCAACCCCTTTAGGTATTTCGTCAGTTTTTATAATATTCAAGATTTTGTTTTTTTTATAATCCCAAATGAGCAATTCGAATAAACCAGTGACAGTCACAATTGCGGTTGATTCGCCAACAAGAAGAGTGTGGCTCAAGCTCTCAACAGGAGGCTCTTTCGGTATTTCAAATTCCAGTGAGTCCGATTGAACACCGTTTTCTAAATTGATGCTTTCATATAGTCGCTCTTTTCCTGCGCTCGCTACGCGGAAAACCGTGGCCAGATTATGCTGATTATCCAAGCTAAAGTGGCTGTAGTTTGGCATGGACATGGGAAAACTTTTTATGAGATTGCCCGTCTTAAAATCTACAAGATTTAGCAATGAGCAATTGCCAGGCGCATTTTTATTTTTATGAGAATTGATGACAGCTACGATTTGATCTTCCTTGAACCATCTTGCTTGATGAGGTCTTTCCCCAAAAGTTTTAATTCGACGAATCTCTTTTAAACTCGAAGTTTCTCGAATTGAAATGTATCCCTGTCTTGTGCTTTCATCGGTCATGGTACTCATAACCAATTTTCCATCATTGCTGAAAAAATTATGGCCGTAAAATAAGTGACCGCTTTCAGCAATGACTGGAATTAGACTTCGTTTTGAGAGATCAAGAAGGAATGCCTCTTCACCCCATTTACTGGTGGAAAAAATCAAATTCCGACTTAGCGGATGGACACTAATTTCGTGTCCCTTGCAGGGAGTATCGATTGTGTAGTGCTCACCCTTTATTTTAGAAACGTAAATTTTCCCATCTGAACAATAGTTTTGAGCGTATCCATTTTTTGAAACTGATTTTTCGTGGCCATGTCCATTCAGAAACATTGCTGGAGGAGTTACTGCATTTGTCCATTTCTGACCACTGCAACCACTTAGTAGAATGACTCCAGCAGAACTTAAAGATTGGTATAAAAAATCTCTTCTATCCATTCTCATACTATAGCACAGATTGAAGTGAGATAGATTAGTTGTTACACTAGTCTCATATGAAACAGACTTTAGTCCTCACTGCCTCTAGTGTAGACATCAATAGCGTGCGATCAATAAATGATCAATTAATTGATTGTTACCGTCAATTAGACGGATGTCATATCTTTGTTGTGGAAGATTGCCGGGCAAAGCTCCCACTAGAATATAGTTACAACAATTTTTTTAGATCTTTATTACAGAACCCTCCTGGGAAGATAGTTGTTACACATCCAGTATTATTCCGAAGTCATTTTTTCTTAATGCTTATCACTTATCTTCAGAAAGCAGATGTAGAGTACATTTTCCACCTTTATGGAGATTTCATTCGGCAAACAAAAAAATGGATGATTCTTTCGCCCTATTTGCTAGGGAAAAAAATTAAATTTGTAGTTCCCTCTTCGCCCTATAAGGCGATCGTCGATAACTTTCTTGAAAACAGAGACAGTTTTGAATTGCCCTTTAGTGTTGATGAAAAAACTTTTAATTTTGATCCGTCATCACGAGATGAGGTCAGAAGGAACTTAGGTTTCAATTCAAATGACGTTGTTTTTTGTTATTCAGGCAGATTTAGTCAGCAAAAAAACTTGGGATCAGTCATTGATTTTCTAAAAAAAGAAAAACAATCATTATTATTAATCGGACATGACGATGATTTTCAAGTGTCGACAGTGGGGAATTCGGAGTCATTGAATTCACAGTTTGTGAAACTAGAGAATGAAATTAAGGCAATCAAACATGTTGTTATCGATCACGTAGATAAAGAAAAACTCAACTCCCTTTATAATGCCAGTGATATCTTTGTCAGTTTTAGCCACTACCACGATGAAGACTTTGGATGTGCTCCCGTCGAAGCATTGATGAGTGGATTGCCGGCCCTGCTCACTGATTGGGGAGGATATAAGGACATTTTGAAGAAATCGAACGTTTATACAAAAGCAGTTAAACTTAAACTTCAAAAAGATCATTATGAATTCAACATCGATGATGAATGGCGAAAGTTATTAGGTGTTGATCGAAAAAAATGTAGTGAGTTTTATACGGCTTTTTACCGTGGAAAAGAGATTAGAACAAAGCTCAAAGGTATTTTAGATAAAAGTGTGAATCCTTTTAAAGGTTTTTCGAGTCTACTCACTTCAGTAGCGTCTGAGAATTATTTCAGGACTCTAGAAGGAGAATTGAATACAGAACACTATAGAAAAGTGTATGGAGAATTTGGAGCCAATTCATGACAATGATTTCCGGCTCAAAAATTATTAACAATATCGCACCAACTCCTGATCCGTTTTATTTCAGTACGGACTATTTTCGACCTTCTAGTTTTATAGAAATAGAGCGTCGCGGACTTTACGAGATAGCTTGGGAGAAATTTAACGGGATAGAAAGGAAAGAACTCCATCTTCCTATAAAAGCTTCTCGTTTTTTTTCACAAAAAGATGATTTTTCTTTTTATCGTTTGAAACACTCTTTCGGTGAGAAGTCTAAAACAACTAAGGCTTTGTTAATTTTTCTGTTAGATCCTTGGTTAATGCCTCTCTATCAACTCAGAGATTCATTAAAAGTTTTTAAAAATCTTTCGGGAAATCATTCACTCGAATTATTTGCATTTGTCGAAACGTTTTCCAACTTTAATCCACTCAAACATACAGAATATGTTCATTCTTTTTACCGGATAATGGCCGAAGAATTGGGAGTAGTCCCTAAAATGCTTACACATACAGAATTAACAAAGTTTGCACTGATGCAAGATTGGATGGTTTATGAAGTTGGGACAGAATGGCTCTATTCAGACAATTTCATTATTCATTTGTGTTTATCTAAAAAGGCATTCTATCTAAATGCAGAACATGAAAATTTTGAACCGAAGTTGGAAATTCAGCTCTCGAGGCACCATTCGATCGAGTATGGAAAGTGCCAATTTAAAGATGCACCCGACCCCTTTGATCTGGTGAAAAAGATTCCACTCGAGTTAGCATCTACTCAATATAGCTCGCTTTCTGTACCAGACTTGTTCATTGAGGCCATCTATTAAAATCGATGTTAGACTAACATTATATTTTGTGGAGGAACTTCCTTGAATTGGCTTAGGATACACGTATCCAATCTTTGCAACTTTAAATGTCCTAATTGTCATGTTTTCGAACTGGGTGAAAACAATTTACCTAATCGGGTCATGTCACAAGAAATTTTCAACCAAACCATTGATCAGTTTTTATCAGTAATGAAAAATCTTGGTCACAAAGAAACTATGATCTCCATCTATGGTGGAGAGACAATGGCGAATAAAAAAGTCATCAAAGATGGTGTTGAAAGATACGGTAATGTCTGCAATGGAATGAAACTCCATTGGGTTATCAATACGAATGGAAGTTTACTTAAAGAAGAAGATATTATTTTTTTCAAAGAGAAAAATGTTGAATTGCATATAAGTGTTGATGGTACTGAAGAAATTCATAATATTTCTCGTCCCACACATAAAGGAAAAGGGACTTTCCACATGGTCGTTCCTTCATTGGAGCTTGTAAAAAAACATAAGGCACCAGCACAGATAAATTCCTACATGATGCCTTCGAATTACAGACACCTCAAAGACATCGTTGACATTGCAGCCAGCTATGGAATTCGAAAAATCTATCTTGATCAGTTCTACAACACTGAGATGATTAGTCATCAAGTGGGGATGGATCTCTACCGTCAGGTTTTCTATTATGGCATCCAGAAAGGCGTTGCCATTAGCGGTCCTTGGGGACGAGTGATCAAACGTTCTCAGAGCAATGAAAGTAAACGTGAAAGTTTGGAAAAAAAATTGCAGCTCGATGTAAACATTGATGGCACATTTTACTTTCCAGTTTTAAGCGGCAGTAAAAAAACTCATCGTGAGATAAAAGATCTGGCCACTTTGATTGATAAAGGCCTTTGGACAGAAATGACAGCGAAGGCGCGTGAGTATTACGATGAGAAGTGTGATGGATGCTCTATTAAAGAGCATTGTTATGGTAGTGCCATTGAACAAGTTCATTATCACATTGGTGAAGATGCCGATCCGGCAGTAAGCTGTAACTTTTTCAGAGATTGGTGCACGTTTCTTTTACGTCCTGTCTATTTGCAACGATTGGAAAAGATCGAAGTGTTCTCGATGATTGATCTTGATAAAATTGAGCCGATGACAAAAGAAGTGATTGGCAAAATTGCTGAATTGGAAAAACAGCTATGGCCTCTCAAAGAGAAGATCGTTCTGAATATATCTGAGTACCCAGAAGAACTAAGAATTACATCGGGACAATTTAATCTTCCTGATTGGGTAAGGGCCACAACCTCTCATGGAAACACATTACATCATTTGGGTACCAAACTAACTCCTGCGCTAGTCCATGAACTTACTCATTTATTTGTCTCCCAAAGACGCTTAAAAATGCCCGATTGGTTTGTAGAAGGCTTGTGTGAACTTACCCAAGATGCAAATTTGGATGAAGGTTTATTAAAAACAGCTCTTAAAGAGAAAAATCTTTTTGCCCATTTAAACAACAGTAATGCGGCCAAAATTCAATTGATTGATCTAGATCAGAATTTACCCTTTAAAAACCCTATGTACATTCAGGCGAAAGGGTTCGTAAGTTATCTGAAGAATACCTTAGGTGATGATAATTTTAGGAAAGTTATTGAAAGTAGTGCTGATTTTCCATTGGAAGAATCACTTCTTAACTTTGGTGGTCAACCTCTTGAATTCCACATCGAAGCCTTCCAAACCAAATACCTCCAAATATCCTAGGCACTTTTAAATCTTAGTGTTGATGGATAAACAGTTAATTGGCAGATTTTGCAACATTTAGTTATCTAAATGGAAAATTGTTATTATAATAAGGGAATATAACTTACTTACTGGAACTTGAATGAGCGATCAAAACGATAGCAACAAGAAGCCAAATTCGATTGTGGTCGATCCGGCATCAATTGATAAATCAAAGTTCGGATCACTAAAACCTTTAACTGCTGTTCAAGTAGTTTCTCTACTCATTAAATCTGATATGGCATTCGGTGCATGTGCGTGTGGTGGAGCGTGTGGTGGCGGTCCTTGCTATTAAGTGAGACCAAGTCCTATGACGAAATATAATCTTCATCTCAGGGATCAAAGCGGCACGAGGGTGGCGGAATATGATCCATATACTTCGAAATTACTCTGGGCCGATTCAGGCGAAGAAATCATTCTGAGTAATCCCATTCCCTCTAAAACCGTAACTAAAGTCAGTCCTGAAAATCCAGTTGGCAAATCTGTCTCTTTGAAAAAAATAAAAATTCAAATGGGTTTCGCTTGCAATTATTCATGTACTTATTGCAGTCAAAATAATCAGCGAGCTTTTCAAAAAGATACTGCTCAGGAGACTCTTAATAAAGTTCCAGCTTTTCTCGCGAAAATGCCTCAATGGTTTGATGGTGGATCAGATGGTAGTGGTGCCGGAGTACATTTAGAATTCTGGGGAGGAGAGACTCTTCTTTATTGGTCAGCCGTAGAAAAAATGGCTTCCGAGTTAAGAGCAAAATATCCCAATATCAGCCTCGCCCTTTTTACAAACGGATCTATCGTTACTAAAGAAATGGCCGATGTGGCCCTTAAATTAAAACTTCATTTCATTGTTTCTCATGATGGACCAACGTTTACTGAAGATAGAGCGAAAGATCCTTTAGATATTCCTCATCAGTATGAGAATTTA